>JAPOVS010000029.1 GCA_026708055.1 bacterium
GGGCGGGGTGGAGGTGGCGGGCGGAGGCTGCATGGTCGGCGGCGCGGCGGGCGGCGGCTGCATGGTCGGCGGCGCAGATCCCGGGGGCTCGGCGGGCGGGCGCACCGTGCGGGGAGGGGCGCTACCGCTGGAGGTGACGACCCGGCGATCACCGGGCGCCGGCGCCGGGGGGGATTCCGGTGCCGCGGGCGCATCCGGGGCCCGGGCGGCTGCCGGCGTGGCCTCCGCCGGCCGCACCTCGGTGGGAGGTGTGGTGACGGTCTTGGCGGCCGCAGCGGCCGGAGCGGTGGCAGCAGGAGCCTCCGGGGAAGCGGTCGTGGCCGGGGCAGCGGGTCGAGCCGGTCTCGGAGCCGGCGCGGCCGCCTTGGCGGGGGCCGGTGCCGCAGCGGGCGGCGGAGCCGGTTGTGCTTTGGCAGCAGCAGGAGCGGGCTCGTCGGCAGGCGGCTCACTGCCGAGCAGGTTCTCGCGCTCGGCGAGCTTCCGGACCCGGTAGGCGTGCGCCTCGTCCATGCTGGAGGAGGTGGCCCGCACCCCGATTCCGAGGCTCTTGCAGAGGTCGAGGCACTGGTTGTTGGAGATCCCCAACTCCCTCGCCAAGTCGTACACCCGGATCTTCTTCGCCACGGCGCTCCCCCGCGGTGCGGCGCTCAGCGCCGGCGGGCCGACGGCGAAACACCGTGGCCCACCGGCTCCAGCGCGGCGATCAGATCGTCTGCGGCGCCTGCGGGGACGTCCCTGCGGAACGCTCGGCGCAATCGTTCCGGGGCGGTGGCACGGCGCAGGCAGCCGTCGTCGCCGGCGCAGACCCAGGCCCCCCGGCCGGGCAGCGCCCGACCGGCCCGCAGCCGCTCGCCCACGACGGCGAACCTCACGAGCTCACCGACCGGACGGGCGCGGCGGCAACCGATGCAGGTGCGGCGCCTCCCGGCGCCCCGCGCCGCTATGACGCGCTCCCCTGATCGGCGGCAGCCTCCGGCGCAGCCTCGGCCTCGGGAGCGGCGACTCCGGCGGCGCCACCGGTCCACTCGTCGACCGAGATCGTGGGGCCGCCCTCGGCCGGTCGCCAGACCTGCTCGCCGGTGTCGGGGTCGATCACCCACTCGCCCTCGGCCCAGTCGACCTTGCCGTACGCCGCCTCGGCGGCGATCTGCGTCTCGCTCTTGATCTCGATCCGCCAGCCGGTGAGCCGGGCCGCCAGGCGGGCGTTCTGGCCCTCCTTGCCGATCGCCAGGGAGAGCTGGTAGTCCGGGACGATGACCTCGGCGGTGCCCAGCTCCTCGTCGATCCGCACCTCCTTGACCCGAGCCGGCGAGAGGGCCTTCATGACGAAGTCCGTGGGGTTCTCGGCGTAGGAGACGATGTCGATCTTCTCGCCGCGGAGTTCGTTGACGACGTTGCGGACCCGTGCGCCCCGCGCCCCCACGCATGCCCCCACAGGGTCGACGTTCTCGACGTTCGACCACACGGCGATCTTGGTGCGATGCCCCGGCTCACGGGCACAGGCCTTGATCTCGACGGTCCCGTCGGCGATCTCGGGAACCTCGAACTCGAAGAGCCGCTTGATGAGTCCCGGATGGGTGCGGCTGACGACGATCTGGGGTCCCTTGGCGGTCCGGCGAACCTCGACGATGTAGGCCTTCAGGCGGCTCGACGGGTCCGGGCGCTCGTAGGGCACCTGCTCGGACTGCGGCAGCAGGGCCTCCACCCGGCCGAGATCCAGCAGCGTGTAGCGAGAGTCGCTCTGCTGGATGATGCCGGTCACGATGTCGCCCTCGCGCCCGGCGTACTCCTCGTACTTGAGGTCCCGCTCGGCCTCGCGGATCCGTTGGGTCATGACCTGCCGGGCGGTCTGCGCGGCGATGCGCCCGAAGTTCGCCGGCGTGACGTCCAGTTCGGGGCCCGTGGGTTCACCGTCGCCGTCGATCTCCTGGGCGAGCACGCGGATGTCCATGGTCTCGGGGTCGATCGTGACCCACGAGTACTCATAGGCGCCCGGCATGCGCTTGTAGGCCGACTCCAGGGCGTCGGCGAGAGCACCGAAGAGGGTGTCCACCGAGATGCCCTTGTCGGCGGCGAGCGCCTGCATGGCTTCCAGCATGTCCAGGTTCACCGGCCCGAACCTCCCTCGGCGGGCTTGGCGCCGTTGCGGCGCCGCTGGGCGCCGCCCCAGTCGAAGACCGTGCGGGCTCGGTCGACGACCTCCAAGCGGATCTCGCGGCGCTGCCCGTCGCCGGTCTCCAGGATTATCGACTCGTCGTCGGCTGCGACGAGGCGGCCCTCCAGCCGGCGCTCGCCGTCGCCGGTCGGGCGGACTTTCACCGCCACAGCCGACCCGACGGCCTTGCGATACTGCTCGGGCCGCCGGAGTGGACGCTCGATCCCCGGACTCGTGACCTCGAGCGTGTACCGGGACGGGATCGGGTCGCTGGCGTCCAGTTCGGCGGAGATCGTGCGGGTCACCAGGACCAGGGTCCCGCTGTCGATGCCCTCAGCGGTGTCGACGGTAAGCCGGAGCCGGCCACCGCCCCACTGCACGTCCTCCAACTCCACCCCCAAGGGCCCCAGCAAGGGCGCGGCGAGGGAGCGGACGCGCGCCTCTACCCCGGTGGCGCTCTCATTGCGATCTTCCATTCCCGTCCCGCTCTGTCCCGGGGTTCGTTCCGCCGTGCGGGCTCGCACGCTCGCGTCGAAGCTCACCCGCTGCCACCGGCCACCAACCGACAACAAAGGCGTGGGACTCGCCCACGCCCTGTCCGACAGTTGACCTGAAGCAGCCCCGAGTATATCGCTGGGCGGTTCCCGAACGCGATGCCCGCAGGCCGGCGCGCGCCCCGCTGAGGCGCCTCTCAGGTGCCGGCGGCCCGGCGCACGATGTCGACCCGCGCGGCCACCTCGTTGGCGTCCTCCCCCTGCGTGTCGAGCAGGACCGTGCGGTCCCGCTCGGCCTCCCGGCTGGCTCGCTCGGTGTCGGCGCGCGCCAGCGCCGCCTCGACACCTTCGGCACAGATCAGCTCGGCCCAGGACACCAGAGACTCCACCATCTCGTCCTCGGGAACCACGGCCACGTTCTGGCCCTTCACGAAGAGGTGACCCCGGCCACGCCCCGCGGCGATGCCCAGGTCGGCGTCGCGCGCCTCGCCGGGACCGTTCACGACGCAGCCCATGACGGCCACCTGCAGCGGTATCTCCCGCTCGCCGAAGGCCTCCAGAGCCTCCTCGGCGATCTTGAAGACGTCCACCTCGGCCCGGCCGCAACTCGGGCAGGCGATGAGGTCGACGTTGCGGCGCTCGCGCAGGCCGAGCGACTCCAGCAGCGTGCGGCCCGCCCGGGCCTCGGTCACCGGATCGGCGGTCAACGAGTACCGGATGGTGTCACCGATGCCCTCGGCGAGCAGGGTGGCGATCCCCGCAGTGGATTTCACGACGCCCGCCGGAGGCGGGCCGGCCTCGGTCACGCCCAGGTGCAGCGGATGATCGGTCACCTCCGCCAGTTGCCGGTAGGCGTCGATCATCAGCGGCACGCTGGAGGCCTTGACGGAGATCTTGACGAGGTCGAAGTCCACCTCGGCGAAGTAGGCCAGCTCGTCGAGCGCCGACTCCACCATCGCCTCGGCGGTGACCTTCCCCCCGTAGCGGGCGTAGAGGTCCGGGTGCAGGGACCCGCCGTTGACACCGATGCGGATCGGCACTCCCCTGTCCCGGCACTCGGCGGCCACGGCCTTGATGTGCTCGGGCCGCCTGATGTTCCCCGGGTTCAGCCGGAGGCACGCCACGTTCGCCTCGAGGGCGGCCAGTGCCATGCGGTACTGGTGATGGATGTCGGCGACGATCGGAACCGGCGAGCGCGGCACGATCTCCGCCAGGCCCTCTGCGGCTTCGATCTCGTTGCAGGTGCACCGCACGATGTCCGCCCCGGCGGCGGCGAGCGCATAGATCTGCGCCAGCGTGCCCTCCACGTCGGCGGTCTTCGTGGTGGTCATCGACTGCACCGAGATGGGCGCGTCGCCTCCCACGGCGACGTCGCCGACCATCACCTGGCGGGTCCGGCGCCTCGGGAACGTGGCTTGAACTTCCACTGCCTCTTCCTTTCGGCCGTCCGCTTCGCTAGCCCGGCAGGTTCAGGGGGTCGACGATGTCCCGTGACAGCGCCACCAGGCCGACGGTCACCAGCAGGATGACGAACAGGTACGCAGCCGGGAGCATCTTGGCCACGTCGGCCCGGTACTGCCGCCCGCGGAAGGACCGCAGTCTCTCGTAGGTGGCGATGACCACGTGTCCCCCGTCCAGCGGCAGCAGCGGGAACATGTTCAACACCCCGAAGAAGACGTTCAGATACGCGAGGAACGCCAGCAGGGCCGCCACGTTCTCCTGCGCCAGCGTGCCCCCGATCTGGGCCACGCCCACCACCGAGACCACCCGGTTGGCGTCGCCGGCACCCACCTCGCCGGTGGTGACTTCCTCCTGCTCGAAGTCGACCAGTGGGCCGAGCAGGCCGTCGAGCCCCTGCAGGCTGAACAGCCCGGCGATGCCCTCCGCGGAGGCGCGGACCACGAGCCCGAAGTCCGACAGCGAGCGCCCCAGGCCCGTCAGCGGGTTCGCCCGCGACGGGGGCGCCAACTCGGGGCCGACCCCCAGGAACCCCGACGTGCCGTCGCGGGGCGCCACACCGATGACGCCGTGCAGCTGGACCGTCTCGCCGTCGCGGGTGACCGTCACGCCGGCCGGCCGGTTGGCCAGATCGGCGAGCGCACCCCGCAGATCGCCGAAGTTGCCGACTTCTCGGTCCCCCACGGCGATGATGCGATCACCTGGCAGCACCCCCATCTCGGCCGCCGGGCTTTCCGGCACCACGCGCGAGACCTGCCAGCGGGGGGTCTGCGTCACATCAGGCCGGTCGAAGCCGTGATAGCCGACCGCCGCGTGGAGGATCCAGAGCAGCAGGATCGCCAGCAGGAAATGCATGGCCGACCCGGCCACAGCGACAGACATGCGGCGCCAGTAGGGCTTGGAGCGGTAGGTGCGATGCTCCTCGACCGGGTCGACCCGCTCCAGGTTGTTCATGCCCAGGATGCGCACGTAGGCGCCGGCCAGGATCGCCTTCACCCCGTAGGTCGTCTCTCCCCGGCGGACCGACCAGAGGCGCGGCCCGAAGCCCACGTAGAACTCGCTGACCTTCATCCCCGCCCAGCGCGCCGTCAGGTAGTGCCCCAGTTCGTGGAGGATCACGATGACGATGAGGGCCAGCACCACGATGAGAACGGGCACACCGGCGAAGACCCCGAGCGCCGCCAGCGCTCCCAGGACGAGAGCCAGCCGCAGCCAGCCCGACACCGCCGCGGACAGCAGCGGCCGTCGCGGTGCCGTCGGGTGGCGCGGCCGGCGGCCCGACGGCCAGGTGACCCAGCCCCGCGGGCGGCCGGCATCGCCGCCACCGGCGCCCCGGCGGGGCCGATCGTCGTGGCTCATGCCGCTGCCCGCTGCGTCACGAGCGCGGCCGCGGCGCGACGCGCCCGGCCGTCGGCCTCCAGCACGGACTCCAGACTGTCCGCCTGCTGCACCGGGTCGTCCTGGAGGACTCCGTCGATGATCTCGGCGATCGCCGTCCAGGAGATGGCACCGTCCAGGAACGCCTCGACGGCCACCTCGTTGGCGGCGCTGAGTACCGCCGGAGCCGTCTCGCCGCGCCGACCGGCCTCGTAGGCCAGCGGTAGGCAGGCGAAGACGTCGCTGTTCGGCGCCTCGAAGTCGAGGCGCGACAGGGAGGTCCAGTCGATGCGGCCGTAGCTGCAGTCCAAGCGGTCGGGATAGCCGATGGCGTACCCGATGCACAGGCGCATGTCCGGCAGCGAGAGCTGCGCCACCACCGCACCGTCGACGTAGTCGACCATCGAATGCACCACCGACTGCGGGTGCACGACGACGTCGATCCGGTCGTAGTCCACGCCGAAGAGCTCGTGAGCCTCGATGACCTCGAGTCCCTTGTTCATCAGCGTGGAGGAGTCCACGGTGATCTTGGGTCCCATGTTCCAGGTGGGGTGCGCCAGTGCCTCTGTGGCGGTCACCGACGCCAGCTCAGCCGGCGAGCGTCCCCGGAACGGCCCCCCGCTGGCCGTCAGCAGGATGCGGGCGACCTGATCGAGGCGGTCCGGACGCCCGAGCACCTCATTGGCCCGCAGACACTGGTGGACCGCGCAGTGCTCGCTGTCCACGGGCACGATCTCCGCTCCCGGCGTCGCCAGGGCGCGGGCCACCACCGGGCCGGCGGCGATCAGGGATTCCTTGTTCGCCAGTGCCAGGCGCCGTCCCGCCTCCAGAACCGCCAGCGTGACCGGCAGTCCGGCGAATCCCACCACGCCGTTGACCGCGACCTCGGCGGCGACCGCCGCGGTCGCCATGGCGTCGGGCCCGGCCAGGAGTTCGGTGCCCGCAGGCAGCAGCCGTGCCAGGCGCGGCGCCGCGCCGGCGTCGGCCAGCGCCACTATTTTCGGGCGCACGGCGCGGGCCTGCGCCGCCAGTGCCTCGACGGACCGGCCGGCGCCCAGAGCGGTGATCTCGTAGCGGTCCGCGCAGGCCGCGGCGACCTCCAGCGTCTGGGTGCCGATGGAGCCCGTGGAGCCCATCACGGCGAGGGTTGTGCCCATGGCCCTCCTTCAGGGCCAGTCTACGGGCCGAGGGTTCGGGGCCGAAGTTCGTGGGCTGTTCGCGCCCGGGGACCGCCGGGGAACCCCGGCCGGGCTAGATCAGGTCGATGAGGAGCGCCAGCCCCCACGTGGCCGGCATGGCGAAGAGCAGCCCGTCGAACCGGTCCAGGACGCCGCCGTGGCCCGGCAGCAGGTTGCCCATGTCCTTGATGCCCAGGTCGCGCTTGATCATCGACTCCGACAGGTCGCCCAGGGTCGCCGCCACGGCGACCACCACGCCCAGCACCAGGGCGTGCGAGACCGACCCGGGGTTGTCGCCCCAGGGATCGATGCGCCCGACGCCCATGACCACGGCGCAGGCCACCACGGCCAGCACGATGCCGCCGATGAGACCCTCCACGGTCTTGTTGGGGCTCGCCCTGGAGAGGGCCGTACGGCCGAACAGCCGACCCACGATCCAGGCGCCGATGTCGTAGCCCACCGTGCCCACGACCGCTCCGAAGAGCAGTCCGGTGCCCTTCTCGTAGGTCAGCATGAGGGCGCCGAAGCTCCCCAGCACCGCGACGTACCCCACGCCGAAGAGCGTGACCGCCACGTTGGGCACCGGTCGCTCGGCGGTCACGCCGACGAGGTGCCACAAGAGCGCCGCCATCACCACGAGGCCGATGGCCAGGGGATACGCCTCGGCCCCGCGCCAGTAGACCGCCACCGGCAACCCCACGGCGGCGACCAGCCCCACAAGGGTGGCCGGCTGGTAGCCGACCTGCCGCAAGGCCCCGAAGAACTCCCCGGCGGCCAGCACCATGAGCACGCAGAGCAGCACGAGCACCAGGATCGGGCTGACCCAGAAGCACACGATGGCCGCCGCGCAGAGCACCGCTCCGGTGAGGATCGCAGGCCCGAGCCTTCGATCCGATGTCCGCTCGAGTGCCCCGAGTGGCGGCGCCGGCTCCGCACCGTGCCAGACATCGTCGTCCTCGCCGAAGAACTGCACGCCGGCGGCGGTGTCGGTGACGCCCACCTCGGCCGCCTGCGGGTGCTGCTCGGTGAGGTAGCCCACGTCGAGGCCCTCGTCCTCACCGCCGCTGACACCCCAAGTGGGACTCCCCTCGCTGAAGGTGTCCCAAGCGGCCTCCTCGGCCGGTTCGGCGTCGGAGGCGACCTGCCAGGTGTCGTCGTCGTCCTCCGGGTGGTCGGGGTCGCCGCCGGGCCATTCCTCCGGTCCGGCGGGGTCGTAAGGGTTGTCTCGATCCACTGGTGCGCTCCTCTGTCAGACCTGCATCAGTTCGGTTTCCTTGGCCTCGAGGGCCGATCCGATCGCTTCTTCGAATTCCTGGGTCATCTCGTCGAGGCGCCGCTGCCCCCGCCTGCTGTCGTCCTCGGAGATGTCCCCGTCCCGCTTGAGAGCGTCCAGATCCTGGCGTGCCCCGCGGCGCGAGTTTCGCACCGCCACGCGCCCCGACTCGGCCATTGAGCGAACCAGCCGCACCAACTCGCGGCGGCGCTCCTCGGTGAGCGGCGGGAAGTGCAGCCGTATGACCGACCCGTCGGTGCTGGGGTTGAAGCCCAGATCGGCGCGCTGGATGGCCTTCTGGATCGACTCGATGGCGCGCTTGTCATACGGTGAGATCACCAGCATCTGGACGTCGGGAACGCTGAAGCCGGCGATCTGCTGGAGGCTCACGTCCGCCCCGTGGTAGTTCACCGTGAGCCGCTCCACGAGCGCCGGCGAGGCCCGGCCGGTCCGGACACCGCTGAATTCCCTGCGAGCGTGCGCGACGGCCCGCTCCATCTTGTCGCGCGCCTCGGAGACCACGATCTCGATCAACTCTTCACTCATGCAGCACACGCCTCGAAGTGCACCGGCGGGCCCTCAGGCCACGATGGTACCTATCGGGCGCCCCTCGATGACGGACAGTACGTTGCCCGCCTGCATGAGATCGAACATCACGATCGGCAGGTTGTTCTCCATGCACAGCGTTGCGGCGGTGGCGTCCATGGCACGGAGCCCGCCGCTCACGAGATCGATGTAGGAGATGTGGTCGAGCTTGACGGCATCAGGGTCCGTGCGCGGGTCCGACGTGTAGATGCCGTCGGTTCCCGAGTGCGTGCCCTTCAGCAGCGCCTCCGCCTCCACCTCGACCGCCCGCAGGGCCGCCGCGGTATCGGTCGTGAAGAACGGGTTGCCGGTCCCGGCGCCGAAGATGACGATGCGGCCCTTCTCGAGGTGGCGAATGGCCCGCCGGCGGATGTAGGGCTCGGCGATCTGCGCCATGTGGATGGCGGTCTGCACCCTGGTGGGTTGATCGAGGCGCTCGAGGGCGTCTTGCAGGGCCAGGGCATTGATGAGGGTCGCCAGCATGCCCATGTAGTCGGCCTGGGCCCTGTCCATGCCGGCACCGGCGTGCTGCTCGCCGCGCCAGATGTTCCCCCCGCCCACGACCACCGCCAACTCGACGCCGGCCCGGTCGCGGACCGAGGCGATCTCGTTGGCGATGGTGGCGGCGGTGTCGGCGTCGACGCCATGGCCCGCCGATCCGGCGAACGCCTCGCCGGAGACCTTGAGCAGGACGCGACTCCAGCGTGGCATCGCTAACCGAGATAGGCCTGCTCGAAGCGGACGATCCTCCCGCTGCCGATGCTCTGGGAAACCGGCGTCTTGTCGCCGTGCAGGCCCTGCTCCAGCAGGACGCTCTCTCGGAACCATCCGGTGAGCCGGCCCTGGACGATCTTGTCCCATGCCGCCTCGGGGCGCCCCTCGGCCTTGGTGATCTCCAGCAGCGAGGCGCGCTCGCGCTCCACATCGGCACCGGGCACCTCGCCGCGGTCCAGGTAGCGAGGCTTGGCGAAGGCGACGTGCAGTGCCACCTGGTGGAGCACCTCGGCGTCGACTCCCTCCCCCTCCACGATCACGCCGTTGACGCCGCGGCCGTCCTGGCGGTGAAGGTAGGCGTCGAGCCTGTTGCCCTCGCCGGCCCGTACCTGCACCACCGCCCCGAGCGAGATGTTCTCCTTCTTGGAGAGCCGCAGCTCATCGATCCTGTCGTCGAACGCCCCGGCGGCCTCGGCGCCGCCGTCGCGGACCGCCTCGGCGATCTCCTGGGTACAGGCCAGGAAGTCGGCGGCCTTGGCGGAGAAGTCCGTCTCCGAGCGCAGATGCACCAGCGAGGCGACACCGTCGCTCACCGCAACGGCGATAGCCCCCTCGGCGGCCTCCCGGTCGGCCCGCTCGGCGGCCTTCGCAAGACCTTTCCGCTTCAGAAGCTCCGCGGCCTCAGCGGGGTCGCCGGCCGCTTCGATGAGGGCGCGCTTGGCATCCATCATGCCCGCGCCGGTGGCGTCCCGGAGCGCCTTGACCTCTCGCGCGGATACCTGAACCATCTGCCCTCTACTCCTCCTGGTCCCCAGGAGCACCGGTCGGCTCCTCCGAGCCCTCAGCCTCGCCGGACTGCTCGGCGGAGTCCTCCGGCGCGCCCGGGTCCTGAGCCGCGTCCTCGGCGCCCGCCTCGCCCGAGTCCTCCGCCTCTCCCGACTCTTCGACGCCGGCCTCGCCGGACTCCTCGAGGCTGCGCGCCACTCTGGCCTCCCGCTCACGCATGTCGGCGGCAGCCGCCGCGGCAGCGGCCTCCTGCTGGCGCGCCACCTCGGCCTCCTCCTCGGGCGTGCGCTGCGGAACCGGCGCAGCACCGCCGCGAGCCTCCGCCAGGCGCTGACCCTCCACCACGGCGTCGCTCATGATGCGGCACATGAGTTCGCCGGCGCGGATGGTGTCATCGTTGCCGGGAATGACGTAGGTCACCACGTCGGGGTCACAGTTGGTGTCCACGACGGCGATCAGGGGGATGCCCAACTTGTTCGCCTCGCTCACGGCGATGTGCTCGGCCTTGGTGTCCAGCACGAACACGGCCTCGGGCGGCGTGTCCATCTGGCCGATGCCGCCCAGGTTGCGCTCCAGCTTGGCGAGCTCGCGCTGCAGGCTGAGTGCCTCCTTCTTCGGCATCGCCTCGAACCCGCCGGAGTCCCGCAGCCGCTGGTACTCCTGCATCTTGTGCACGCGCTTGAAGATCGTCTGGATGTTCGTGAGCGTGCCGCCCAGCCACCGCTGGTTGACGTAAGGCATGCCGCAGCGCTTGGCGTGCGTCTCGACACTGGGCTGGATCTGCTTCTTGGTGCCCACGAACAGGAGCGTGCCGCCGTTGGCCACCATGTCCCGGACGAACGAGTAGGCGGCCTCGATGCAGGCGAGCGTCTGCTTCAGGTCGATGATGTAGATGCCGGCGATGTCGCCGTGGATGAATCGCTTCATCTTCGGGTTCCAGCGCCTGGTCTGGTGCCCGAAGTGGACACCTGCTTCTACCAGTTGGCTCATGGTCACGACAGGTGCCATGGTCTCCTTCCCATCGGTTGGGTCACAGTCCGCGCCTTGCACCGCTGAGGCGACCGTGGGAGAGCGCGGACGGGAAATCGTCGGATCGGACAGGCCCTTGGGCCGCCGGGAAGTCTACCGGTGCGCCGGCTCGCCCAACCCCCGAGCGGTGCGACGCCACGGCGGACCGCCCGCCCTGAACCATCCGGTCACACGCCGGTCGGCCATTGGGACCAGCCGGGCGCGCCCGCCGATCCCCAGCAGCACGGCAGGGTCGACGTAGGCCCCACCGATGCGGGCGCCGAAGTGGAACGACGCGCCGGTGGTGCCCAGCACATCACCGGCGCCGACGGACTGCCCGGCGCGAACCGCCACGCCGGCCAGGAAGGAATAGCTGGTGCGCACCCCGTCGGCGTGCGCCACCGTCACGTGCCGGCCGGATCCGACCTGACCCGCGAAGGTCACGATGCCCGCCGCGGCCGCTCGCACGGCGCTTCCGGGGCGGGTGGCGTACTCCAGGCCCCTGTTCCCGGGCGCACCGGGGTGCGCCGGCGGGCGGAAGGGGTCGACGACGTACCCGTCGGTGGGCGGGGCGTAGAACACGACCGGGACGGCCCGCGGCGGGACGGTCTGAGCGCTCGCGGATCCGGTGGCTGCCGGCAGAGTCAGCGCCGCCGCGATGAGCGCTGAGGTGGCGAGCGCCCGGGGGATCAGCCGCGCGGGTGCGCCGTCTCGATCACCGAACGCAGCCGCCGGCGGCTGACGTGGGTGTACACCTGCGTCGTACCGAGACTCTCGTGCCCGAGCAGTTCCTGCACCGAGCGCAGATCGGCGCCGCCGTCGAGGAGGTGCGTGGCGAACGTGTGCCGCAGGGCGTGCGGGTGCGTCGGCTCGGCGGACCGGCGATCCATGATGCGCCGCACGTCGCGAGGGCCGAGCGGTCGGCCCCGCAGGTTCAGGAACAGGGGACCGTCGTCGCCGGTGGCCGCCACCGCTCCGGTCGCCTCCCCCGTCTGCGCGGCGGCCGCCTGCGCCTCCCGGAATCGCTGCACGGCGCGCACCGCCGGGGCCGACAGCGGCAGCAGCCGCTGCTTGCCGCCCTTGCCCGTGACCCGCACCCTGGACCGCGCCAGGTCCAGATCCGCCGGGCGCAGAGCGCACAGTTCGGCCACGCGCAGGCCGCTGCCGTACAGCAACTCCAGCACGGCGTCGTCGCGCAGCCGCCGGAGCGGATGGTCGCCGGCGGCGGCGGGGCTCCGACCGGCCAGGAGCGATTCCACCGAGCGCTCCGTGAGCACGTCGGGGAGCCGGGCGGCTCCCGCCGGGGTGGACAGCCCGAGAGAGGGGTCGCCGGCGCAGCGACCGGTCCGGGCGGACCAACCGAAGTAGCGCCGCAGCACCGAGGCCTTCCGCGCCACGGTGCGCGCCGCGTAGCCCTGGCGGGTCAGGGCGGCGAGGTAGCGATGCAGGTCCTTGCGACCGACGGCCTCGGGGCCGTCCAGCGAGCGCGCCTCCGCCCAGTCCACGAAGGCGTTCAGATCCCGCCGGTACACGGCGACCGACGACGGGGCGAGGCGCACCAGCGAGGCGCAGAACGCGTCGGACGCCCACACCGGCATGCTCCGAGGCTACCAACGGGACCTGCCGCACCGGGGGAATGGCCCTGGCGGCGCCGGGGCCTCATCCCGCCCGGCCGGCGGCGACCGGGGCCTCGCCGCTTCGCTCGTACCAGAGCCCGCGCCGCGCCAGCAGGCCCGAGGCGCTGAGGTTCTCGAGGTGCCACGCCAACTCTCCCAAGTCGAGGCCGGTACGCGACGCCAGCATTTCCAGGGTGGCCGGCATCCAGTCGAAGGCGTCGAGGATTGCGACCGCGCCGGCGTCGCTGACCGGCGCGGAGCCGGCAGGGTCTGCGGGAACATCCTGCAGCGGCAGCGTGGTCCGGGAGATGTCCAGCAGTACCAGCAGGTCCTCGACGTCGCAGAGCACGCCGGCCCCCTCGGCGATGAGCCGGTTCGTCCCGGCCGAGGCGGGGCTGCGGATGGGTCCCGGTACCGCCGCCACCGCCCGGGAGCGCTGCGCCGCCTCGGTGGCGGTCAGCAGGGCGCCGCCGTCGACGTGCGATTCGACGACGACGCAGGCGTCACTCAGGGCGGCCATGATCCGGTTGCGAGCCGGGAACCGCCAGCGCTCGGGCGCCGTCCCCAGCGGCGCCTCGGACAGCAGCAGCCCTCGCTGGGCCACGATCCGCCACAGCACCGCGTTCTCGCGGGGGTAGATGCGATCCAGCCCGCTGCCCACAACCCCCACCGGCGGCACACCGTCGGCGGCGAGCGCGCCCGCGTGCGCGGCCGCGTCGATGCCCACGGCCAGCCCCGAGATCACCGCAACACCGTGCGCCGCTGCGGCCTTGCCGAGGTCGAACGCCGCATCGGCGCCGTAACGGGTGCACCGGCGGGTGCCGACGATGGTCACCGTGGGGTGTTCCAGGAGTTCCAACTCCCCCTGGCTGAACAGCACCGCCGGCGGTTCGGGATCACCCCCGAGGCGTTCGGGATAGCCGGCGGCGCCGCGGCGCCTCACGGTGACCCCCGCAGTGCTGTGGCGCAGGTGAATCTGGGCGGGATCGGCCCTGCGAGCGTCGCTGACCCAGCGCCTGCCGACCTGCTCGCCCACTCGCGCCACGCCTGTCACCTCGGCGAGGCTGCCAGCCACCAGGACCTCCCAAGCCTCTTCTGGCCCCCAGCGCCCCAGCAGCCGCTCGAGGCGCGCCGGACCCATGCCGGCCAGGCTCGAGAGCGCAGCCAGGTAGGCCTCGCTGCCGAGGGCCTCCCCCTCGCCGGTCGCAGATTCACCAGTGGGTACTTCCCCCGGCCCGGCACCCACCTCGGGGGTCTCGGCGAGCCGCTCGCCCACCGCCCCGGCGGATCCCGGAGACGCCGACCCCTCAGGCCACATAGCTGCCCGCGTACGAGCGGTCCAGGTGCACCGGGTTGCTCCGCAGTTGCAGCGCCAGAGCAAGCTCGGCGCCCCGCAGCGGCGGTTCCCGACCTTCCAGGTCGGAGATCGTCAACCCCACACACCGGATGCGCTGCAGGCCCCGGGCACTCAACTGACCTGACGCCACCGCCCGCTCGGCCAGCGCGGCAGCCTCGGGACTGAGCGGCGCCTCCCGCTCCAGGACCCGCGAGCCGAGCATGCTGTTGTAGCGCACCCCGCGACGCGCCGCCCGCCGGCGGGCCGCCAGCACCCGCTTGCGCACCACCGCCGAGGGTTCCCCCGGTGCGCCCCTGAACAGCTCGTCCGCGGAGGGGCGCTGCACGAAGAGCCGCATGTCGAAGCGATCAAGCAAGGGCCCCGAGAGGCGCCGGGCGTACCTCACGCGGGCCCCGTCGCCGCAGCGACAGTGGCCCGGGCCGCCGGCGTTGCCGCACGGGCAGGGATTCATGGATCCCACCAGCACGAACTCGGCGGGGAAGCTGATCGAGCCGGCTGCCCGGCTCACCCTGATCACCCCCTCCTCCAGCGGCTGGCGCAGGGCGTCCAGCACCACGGGAGAGAACTCTCCCAACTCGTCCAGGAACAGCACGCCGCCGTGGGCGGCGCTGATCTCCCCGGGCCGCAGCGCTCTCGACCCGCCACCCACGAGGGCCACCATGGTGGCGCTGTGGTGCGGCGCCCGGAACGGCGGCCGGGTGATGAGCGCGCTGGTGGGCACCCCGAAGTCGCCGGCGGAATAGATGCGGGTGACGACCCTGGCGGCCTCGTTGTCCAGCGGCGGCAACAGACCGGGGAGACGCCGGGCAAGCATGGTCTTTCCGGCACCCGGGGGGCCGACCATGAGAAGGTGATGCCCCCCGGCGGCGGCGATCTCCAGCGCCCGGCGCCCGAAGGGCTGGCCGCGCACGTCCCGCAGATCCTCGGTCACCTCCGCTTTCGCGGCCGGCGGCGCCGGCGGCGGCAGGCCGAACGGCACCTCACCCCGGAGGCACCGCACCAACTCCTTGAGGTTGGTGGCGCAGCGGACCTCCCGATCACCACCGAGCCGGGCCTCGGCAGAAGCGTCCTCGGCCACCACCACGCCGGACGTCTCGACCGCCTCGACCAGGCTCAGAGTCCCCGGCACCCGCCGGAGCGCCCCGTCGAGGCCCAGTTCGGCGACGAAGGCGAACGCCTTGGTCTCTTCCTCCGAGAGCACCCCTTCGGCCACCAGCACCGCCACCGCGATCGCAAGGTCCAGCCCGGACCCCTCCTTGCGCACGCCGCCCGGCGCCAGGTTCACGGTGACACGCCCGTCGGGCCACTTGAAGCCACTCGACAGCACGGCGGCGCGGACCCGGTCGCGCGCCTCGCGGCAGGAGGCGTCGGGCAAACCCACGATCGTGAACGCGGGCAGCCCGCTGGAGGCGTGGACCTCCACGTACACGGCCTGCCCGATGACCCCCTGCAGAACCGCTGACGAGATCCTGGCCGTCATCGCTGCCTCCCTCCTCGTGCCGGGATTCACCCTCGGCCGCCGCGCTGGCGCGCCAATCCGTCGATGCAAGAGGGAGTAGCGGTAACCGCACTCCGATGAATGTCGTTATATCACCAATATTCTGAGATCCCACATGTCGGACCATCGTGTATCCGCCGCGGGTCGGATTCCCTAACCTCATGCTTGGCTCGATGTCGGGCAGGGCAAGCGAGGAGCGGGATGGGCTTCGATCCCACGAGGAGATGGCAGCGGCGCCGGACCGACTACCTCTTCGTAGGCCTCGGCCTAGCGGTCTGCGTCGTGCTGGTCGTCTGGGGGTTCTGGGGATGAGCGTGCCGGGCGATGCGCCGGAGGTGCGGCGGATCCAGCCGTACCAGGCCACCAAGGACTACGTCTGCGGGGGCTGCAACAACGCCATCCCGGCCGCGGTGGGCCACCTCGTGGTGGTCCCGCCCGAGGCCCCCGACCTGCGCCGGCACTGGCACCACTCCTGCTGGGAGCGCCGCGACCGGCTCGGGCACCGCTGAGGGCGCCGCCGGAGGCTCCCGCTCAGTCATCGAAGCCGGGGGGCGGCGCCCAGGCCAGTGTCAACACGCCGACACGGCTCGCTCCGGCGCGCCGCAACAGCCTGGCGGCCGTCGCGAGCGTGGCGCCGGTGGTGAGCACGTCGTCGACGACGAGGACGCCCCCCGAGACCGCCCGGCGGGCGCGTATCCGGGGGCCGGCGGCCCGCCCGGCGCGACCCCGTGCCGCCTGCGGGATGTCGGCGCGGCGCGCCAGCAGCCGTCGTGCCGGCATCCCGAGCCGTCTCGCCACCTCCCGGGCGAGCAACTCTCCCTGGTCGTAACCCCGCCGGCGGCGGTTCGCCGCCGTTGCCGGAGCCCAGGTGACCATGTCGAGACCCTGCGGCGCGGCGGCGGCCAGCCGGGGACCCAGACGGTGCACGAGCCGGTGCGAGTTGGCGTACTTGAGCGCGCCGATCACGCTGCTGCCGACCTCGTCGTAGATGAACACGGCGCACGCACTGTCGACGCCCGGAGGTGGCGGGAGAGGTGGCGCGGGAGCCAGCCGCTCCTCGCAGCGCCCGCACAGCAGCACGCCGTCCGCGCCGCACACCACGCAACGAAGTGGGATGAGCACTGGGAAGAGGCTAGCGACTGACGACTAAATCATACAATATCAATATATTTCAATCCCGAAATCGGATCCAGCGTGCGGAGTCGCTGCAGGACCTGCACGGGCCCGGGGAGCAAACCAAGCCCGAGCACCTACCCTTCGCTGCCGTGCGCAACCCCGGCGACCTCATTCTCGACGACCTCGGCGACGGCGTCTGGGGCCACGATGCCGACAAACGGTGGTGGGGATTCAACGGCCTGTTCGGCGGCTACCTCGTGGGCCTGGCCGCCGTCGCCTGCGAGGCGACTGTGGCCGAGGTCGCCCGGCCGCTGCGGGGAATCACGATGCAGTTCGTGCGCCCGGCTCCCGACGGCCGCATCCGCATCGACGTGACGATCGAGCAGGCCGGCCGCTCGGTCTCGTTCCTGTCGGGGCGCGTGTCGACCGGCGGCAAACTCTGCGCCCACTTCCTCGCCACCGCCGCCACCGATCAGGACGGCCAGGAGTTCACGAACCGGACGGCGCCCGACGTGCCTGCGTTCGCCGAGACTCCCGCTGAGGGCATGCCCCGCATCTTCGCGCTCCCGGTGTTCGAGCTCTTCGAGGAGCGGGAGATCCACCGGGACGGCTCCAGCGTGCTGGTGTGGGTCCGCCCCAGGTTCGAAACCCTGATCGACCTGCCGCTGCTGCTCATGGCCTGCGACGTGGTCCCACCGGTGGCCATCGGCCGGGTGAGCGACCCGCACCTGGCGGGCACCATCACGCTCACCGCGCACGCGCGCGCCCCGCTGCCGGTCCCGGGCAGCGTCGGCGAGCCCGTGCTGGTGGAATTGCACACCGCCTCCTCCAGCGGGGGCCACGTTGACGAGACGGCGTTCGCCTGGTCCCCCGATGGGCAACTCCTCGCCGAGAGCCACCAGATGCGCTTCCTGCGGCGCGCCCGGGAGGGCTTCATCGGCCACTGAGGCGCCGGCCGCCTCTCAGCGCAAGTCGACCAAGCGATCCGCCAGATCCTGGACCCCGGTCTCGACGGCGAGGCCGTCGCGCTCCCGGAGCCAGGCCAGGTTGTGCCGGTGCACGTCGTCGCCGGGCAGGTACCGGTTGCAGAACACCACCAGCGGCGGGCCGGCCAGCGCATCGGCTGCCAGCCGCACATCGTTGATGGCACCGAGCCCGGCGCCGGCAACGAGCAGGACGCC
>JAPOVS010000030.1 GCA_026708055.1 bacterium
TGCGCCCCGTCACCGAAGGCCGCGTCCGCATCGCCGGGGCGGACGTCACCGGGAGCCACCCGCGGCAGGTCCGTGACGCCGGCATGTCCTACGTTCCCGAGGAGCGCATGCGCGACGGCGTGATCGGGAGGTTCTCGGTGGCGGAGAATCTGGTGCTGCTGAACCAGGGCACCGAGTTCAGCCGCCGCGGGTTCCTGCGCCTCGGCGCCATCAGGGAGCACTGCCGGGACCTCGTCGAGCGGTTCGCGGTGAAG
This sequence comes from bacterium, assembly GCA_026708055.1. Classification (NCBI taxonomy): domain Bacteria; species bacterium. The sequence continues at coordinate 255 of JAPOVS010000030.1, forward strand.
ACCCCCAGTATCGACGTGCCGACATCCAACCTCTCCGGCGGCAACATCCAGAAGCTCATCCTGGCTCGGGAGTTGTCGGCGGAGCCCAAGGTGATCCTGGCCGCCCAGCCCACGCGCGGTGTGGACGTGGGCGCCGCCGAGTACATCCACGGCCAACTCGTGGCCCAGAAAGCCTCGGGATGCGCCACCTTGTTGATCTCCGAGGACCTCGACGAGGTCCTGGCGCTCTCGGATCGCATCGGCGTGATGTACGAGGGTCGCCTCATGGGGGTCCTCGACCGGGCCGATGCGACGGTGGAGCGGTTGGGGCTCTGGATGGCCGGCGTCGTCGAGGGCGCCGCCTGAGCGCTCAGCCTCCGCCGTCCCCGGACCCCGGGGCGGGCTGCTCCATGGCGTTGATGTAGTTGTAGATCGTGATCCGGCTGACCCCCATCGCCGCAGCGACGTCCTCGACGCCCTTGCGCAACAGGAAGGCACCCCGCTCGTAGAGGAGCCGGACCGCCGCCTGCTTGCCGGTCCGGGACAGGTTCGGCAGCGAGTCGCCCAGCTCGCGCTCGACCGACTCGATCAGCCGCCCGAGGGCACCGTCCAATCCGCCCAGGCGCAGCACACCCACCGTCTCGCCACCGAAGTCCAGCGGGATGTCGCCCGGAGTCCGCTCCGACGGCGGCAGCAGTTCCCCGCCCACCGCCGCAGCCACCGGCTGGAGCATTCGCCAGACCGGGTGTTCGGAGTGGCTCGTCAGGGGATCGTCGTCGCCGGAAATCCCGGACCCCGCAGGGTCACCGGAGTTCATGCGGCGTCCGTTCCACCGGTCGCAGGGTCATCGGGGTCGCGCTCCAGGCGCAGAACGATCCGCGTGGCACCCGCCTGCAACGCCTCGCGCACCATGGCCGACGTGGCCGCCGCCGCCTGGTCGATGTCGCCGGTGGCCGTCGTGGCGAAGGGGCCGACCTCCGGTTGGAGTCCCGCATCGGCGAAAGCCGCCACGGCCGCCTCCACGTGCGGGCCGGGAGTGCCTTCCTTGAAGGGCTCGACGAAGAACTCGATGTGAATGATGTCCACGACGCCACCGACTTCCTGAACCTCGGGCACGCGCGCGTTGACGCTGTGCACGTCCTGGCCAACACTAGGCGAGCGATACACCGACAGGAGGATGCCCGGGATGCGCCAAGACGACCTCAAGAACCTGCGCATCGACATCGACCGACTGGTCGGCCGTCTCGAAGCGCTCAGCCAGATCGGCGACACCGGAGACGGCGGGAACTGCCGGCTCGCGTTGACCGACGAGGACCGCGACGGGCGGGACCTGGTGGTGGGTTGGATGCAAGATCTCGGCCTGTCGGTCACGGTGGACACCGTCGGCAACGTGGTGGCCGTCTATCCCGGCGAGACGGAGGGGCCGCCGGTCATAACCGGCAGCCACATCGACACCGTGCGCACCGGCGGGCGTTACGACGGCAACCTGGGTGTGCTCGCCGGCCTCGAGGTGATCGAGACGCTCAGCACCGCCGGGGTGCGGCTGCGGCGCCCGCTGGCTGTCGCCTTCTTCACCGACGAGGAGGGCTCGCGCTTCCCGCCCGACATGCTCGGGAGCCTCACGTTCGTGGGCGGCATGAGCGTCGAGCAGGCCCTCGACGTGACCGACAGCGACGGCGTCTCGGTGGGTGCCGAACTCGACCGCATCGGCTACCGCGGGGCCGCGCCATGTCCCGCCCCCGCACCGTTCGCCTTCGTGGAACTGCACATCGAGCAGGGTCCGGTGCTGGAGCAGGAGGGCGTCACGATCGGCGCCGTCACCGGGGTGCAGGGCATCTCCTGGAGCGAGGTGACCATCGAGGGCCAGTCCAACCACGCCGGGACCACGCCGATGGACATGCGCCGCGACGCCGGCTACGCCGCCGCCCGGGTGGCGGTGGCGGCGCGGGAGATCGCCGGCGACATCGGCGGCTACCAGGTCGCCACCGTCGGGGTCATGGACCTGCACCCCGACCTGGTGAACGTGGTCGCCGGCCGGGCGCGGCTCTGCGTGGACATGCGCAACATCCACGAGCAGGAACTCCAGCAGGCGGAACGGCTCATGGCCACGAGCCTCGAGCGGATCGCCGCCGCCGAGGGCGTGGGCATCTCCGCCCGGTCCATGGCCCGCTTCGAACCGGTCATCTTCGACCTTCCGGTGGTGGACCTCGTCGAGGCCACCGCCCTGCGCCTGGGTCACAGCACCAAGCGGCTGCCCTCGGGCGCGGGCCACGACGCCCAGATGCTGGCGAGGGTCTGCCCCGCCGGGATGATCTTCGTGCCGAGCCACAGGGGGCTCAGCCACAATCCGGCCGAGTACACCGCGCCCGCGGACCTGGCGGCCGGAGCCGACGTGCTGCTGCAGGTGATGATCGTCCTCGCCTGCTGGGAAGGCGACATCCCCCAGGTGCCGCCGACAGGAGGCACCTTCACCCGAAGCGAAAGAGGCGTCGGCGCCCCAAGCTCCTGACGCCTCCGGCACCGCTGCTGACGCCGAATTTTACTCTTGGCATTCGGGCAGTTCGGGCGCATAGAACGCGAGCGCCGGAGTACTCCCTACTCGGCCGTAAGCCTTCAACCGGGGAGTGCTCCGGCACCGCTCGTTCGTCGCCGTCGCCGACTCGGAACACGCGTAGGCTACTGCGGCGACGCCGTGTCCGCAATTCAATGAAGTGCCGCCGAAACGGGTCTCGCCGCGCCGCTCGGACACCTCGGGCGGAACGGCCCCTCGAGCGGAGGTCCCCCTCACGAGCGTTGACGCCCGCGATCAGCGGGGCGGGGTGATGGTGGTGGTCATCTCGGCGCCGGTGCGGGTGATGATCTTCACGGCGATGTTGTTGGGGGGCGGCGGCGCGCTGAAGGGCTGGGAGCTGAGTCCGCAGAGCGCCTCGGCCGCCTCGGTGTCGCGCTCGCGGCCGAAGGCTTTCAGCAGGCGTTTGATCTGGGCGTCGCCGCGCTTGTAGCCGGGCAGGTAGATGAGCCGGGGGAAGAAGGCGGTGCCGTCGTGGTCGGTGTCGATCATCCAGCAGTCCACGTCGGCGTCGGGCCTCGAGTGGCGCAGCTCGCCGGTCACGGGGTCGTAGGTGTCGAAGCCGTGGAGGTGCACCACCAGGTTCCCGTCGGCGTCGGTCTCGCAGTCCACGTCGGGCTCGCCCAGCAGGGTGAGCGTGGGCGAGCCGCCGTCGCGGGCCAGTCCGGGGATCTGCAGGTCGCGCGACGCCACCACCTTGTGCACGGTCAGCGGCCCGGCGCTCTCGGGCACATTGTTCTCGAAGGCCGGGGCGACCACGATGAGATCGGAGATGTCGGCGCGGCCCCGCCGGGCCTCGGCAGCCGCCGCGGCAACCTGGACCGCGCCGACGGTGGCGTCGGGCGCGGCGAGCACGATGGCCGCCACCAGGTGCCCCTCGCGGCCGGGGCGGGCGCAGTCGGCCTCATGGCTCACCAGCCGCCCGTCGGGCCACGGCGTCACCTCGGTCACCTGCAGCAGTTCCCGGCCGTTCACGTCGCGCACGGCCCCGCTGGTCAGCGCCTCCAGCAGCCGCTCGGCGTCCTGCCCGGCCGCCGTCCCGATGTCCGACGCCGCCACGCGGGCTCGACCGGAGGATCGCGCGGGCCGGCCGGCGCCGGTCTCGTCGTCCGTCGGATCGGGGCCGCGGTCGCTGGGGCCTCCTGAGGCGTCGGACGGATCGTCGCTCAACCTGCCGGCGGGGTCGCTGAACGGCAGGTGCACGTACGGCGAATGCGACTCCACCGTGAACGGCCCGGTGAGGCGGCTGCGGCCCTTCTCCTCCTTCGGCCGGTCGACCAGGTGGATGGTGTTCTCGGGGTCGTCGACGGTGTCATAGGCCAGCGTGGCCGCGGAGACCCGCTGCATCGTCTCGGTGTCGAGCCCCGCGCCCGGGTCGTTGCCGCCGTCGAGGGTGCGATACCACGGGTAGGTGCTGGTCAGCAGGTGCCGCCGCGCCACGGCGATCGCCACCCGCCCCGCGTCGATGGTGATCCACCGCCGCCCCCAGTGCTCAGCGGTATGCGCCGTGACCCCCGAACCGCACGTGGGGTCGAGAACCAGGTCGCCGGGGTCGGTGGACATGAGCATGCAGCGCTCTACCAAGCCTTGGTGTGTTTGAACCGAATAGCGCTTATTTCGTGCTTGCCTCTGTTGTGGCCAGACGTTATCGATACGTCGGCCCGGCATCTCATCTTCGTACCACTTCCAGCGCAAATCGCTACCACTGGTGCCTTCAAGACGCCCGAGTTGGGCTAATCGATCAAGCCCGCAGACACCCGAGTCACCGCCGCCCGGCGGGGACTCGGCCGCGCCATTGGCGTGTGCTTCTGGGCCACTGGTGCGTGTCTGCTCCTCGGGAGTAGACACGCGCCATTGGCGTGTGCTCCCTGGGTGGTAAGTCACCCCCTTGTAGACGTAATCGCAGGTGCGGCCTGTCGTCGATGCTCCTTGTGAACTCAATGCCACCCAGCTGTAGAGGCGTGCTGCCTCGGGAAGACATGCCTCTGGATCGCGACGCTCCTCGCTCGTAGGGCCTCTAGTGGTACCATCAGCCAGTTCAACACGACCAGCATAGGTCCACATTTCGAGTAGTTCTTTTCGATCTAGCGTTTCATACAATTGTCTGAACTTAACGTGATTCTTGTCTCGCGTATACCATAAAATGTAGCTCGCCGACTCCGGAAGTGTCCGGGCCGATGAACCGGTTGTTGATCGCCAGGTGATCGTCGCCACTCGGTTCTCGGCTCCGAACACCTCGTCGCAGAGCACGGCTAACCGGTGGACGTTGTCGTCGCCTATCTGCACGAACAGCGAGCCCGATTCGGTCAGGAGCTCGCGGAACAGCACGAGGCGTTCGTGGACCTCGTCGAGGTAGCTGTGGATGCCGTTGCGGTAGGTGTCGCGGAAGGCGCGCAGCGGGGTCGTGTCGCCGACGGGCACGCCGCTGGCGTCGTCGCGGGTCTCGAGACGGTCGGTGGCGGTCATGAAGTTGGACTTGAAACCGATGCCGTAGGGCGGGTCGAAGTAGATCATCTGCACCCGCCCGGCGAGGCCGTCGCGGGCGATGAGGCTCTGCATCACCTCCGATGAGTCGCCGTGGATCAGGCGGTTCTGCCAGTTGCCGGGGTGCTGGTAGAACTCCCACTCGAAGGCGCCGTCGGGCAGGCCGTCGAAGTCGTCGAACAGGCTGGGGGCGGCTTCGGCGGCATCGGGCTTGCGGAGCTGGTGGATCATCGAGAGCGGGTTCACCTTCTCCCGCGTGTACAGCGGCAGGCCCGCGAACCGGTGGTCGTCGTCGGCCGCCGACGTTGCCCCCTGGCGGTCCCAGCAGAGCACGGGCTCGGGCTGCTCCTTGCGGGGCGCGCCGGCCTCGGCGGCCGGCACTCCGGTGTTGCGGCGCGCGACGCTGAACTGCTTGGGCGCCCGGTCCTGCTCGGACAGCAGCGGCGCGCTCTCCACGGTGGGCTGGTTCAGCCGCGACGCCCCCTCGTGGCTGTAGGACTCCGGCGGCGGGGTGGGCTTGCGGGCCATCGTGTCGCTCCTGGGGTGGCGGTCAGTCCGAGCGCGAACGCCGCGCGGCGTCTTTCTGTCGGCGCTGGCAGAGGCTCACGCGGCGCTCGGCTCGGTGTGGGCGGCCAGGGCTGCCCGCACGGCGACGTCGAGCTCGTGGCGCACCGAGTCGGCGTGCTCGACGAAGGCGTAGGACCAGCGGCGCAGGCTGTCGGGCAGTTCAACGGTGGCCGCAACGCAGGGAATCCAGTGCTCGGTGGTCCAGCGGGCCGCGGCCTCGGCCTTGTCGTCCATCACCCCCTTGCATTCCACGATGAGGTTCACCGTCCCGCCGTCGGGGGCGGCCAAGGAGGCTGTGAAGTCGGGCTCGTAGCGCCGCCAGGCGCCCTCGTGGTGGTAGGGGATCGTCCAGCCCAGGCCGAAGTTGCGAGCCCAGCGGCGCACCAGCGGGTGGGAGTCGAGGGCTTGGGCGGTGAGCAGCTCCAGCCGCGAGTGGCAGGCGGCGTGGGACAGCTCCGAGCGTGTCGCCTCCCGGATGTGCTCCAGAGTGGTCTCGAAGTCCACCTCGTCGGTGTCGGCCAGCGGCTGGTGCGGCGCGAGCCGGGCGCGGCGTGTCATCGACCCGGTGGCCACGTCGCAGGCTGCGAGCACCGCCTCGACCACCTCGCTGCGCCGTGCGCTGTCAATCACCAGTTCCAGCAGGCGCTCGGCGGTGAGGTCCACCTCGGGGTGCGCTGTCCAGGCCCGCACCGCCGCCAGCGCCGAGCGGAACAGCGCCAACCGCCCCGCCGCGGCCACGTCTCCGCTCCCGATGCCACCGCCGGCGCCTGTGCCGTCCTCGTCGGGCCTCGCCGCGATGCGTTCGGCCGCAGCCGGCGGAGCCGCCCGAGTCGTGACCCGCTGGGTCAGGTCCCTGGCCAGGTGCAGCTCGGCTCTGCGGCGGCGCCCGCCGGGGTCCAGCGCCGAGATCAGTGACTCCTCGCCGGCCACTCCCTCGAGGGCGGCCATCGTGGCGACACCGCCCGACGGCGCCGACCACGGCTGCACCCGCTCGGGCCGCAGCGTGAAGCGGCCCTCGGGTGCTACCCGCAGGTACTGCTCCACCTGCGGCCACGACACCCGCAGGCCGCGCCGGCCGGCCACGGTGTGCACCCGGGTTCGGGGCTTGGGCGGCTGCGGCGGATTCGGAGGGGCGTCCATGGCGGGCATGAACTCGAAGGGGATCCCCACAACATCGGCGTATTCCGCCTCGAACAGGCGGCGGCCCTGCTCGTCGGGCGGGCGCAGGGCGTCGTAGGAGGTGCGCCGCAGCGCCCGGCCCGTCACCTGCTCGCACAGCAGCTGGGTGCCGAACGCCCGGAAGCCCACGATGTTGGTGACCGTGCGGGCGTCCCAGCCCTCGGTCAGCATCGCGACGGAGATGACGCAGCGCACATCGGCGCCCGGCTCGCCGGCCCGGCCCACCGTGGCCAGCATCTCCCGCACCGCCGCCTCGGCGTCCTTCTTGCTCTCCACCCCGGCTCGCCGCAGCAGCAGGCGCTTCAGCTCGTCGGGGATGGCGTCGTCCTCGCCTACCTTGCTGTGCACCACCAGGGTGCGCGGATTGTCGAACCAGCGCCCGTGGGGGTCTACGTTCGAGAGTTCCTCGAAGGCGCCTCGGTGAAGCCGGCCGTCAGCGTCCTCGTGCCCCGCGACGAAGTTGAACAGAGCCCTGGCGTTGGCGATCTTGTTGACGACGAAGATGAGCACCGGCGGCGTGGGCTGAGCACGACCCGACGCGTACAGGTGTTCCCCTGCCTGCCTGCCTGCCTGCCTGCCTGCCTGCCTGCCTGCCTGCCTGCCTGCCT
>JAPOVS010000031.1 GCA_026708055.1 bacterium
GAACGGCCGGGACTTCTACGTGATCCTCGGTCGGGCCGAGCCGGGCGATCCCCGCCGGCCGATCGCCCACAAGTACGGCTCCCTCAACGCGGGCAGCGGATCGTGGTACTGGAAGCCGCTGCGCAACCTCGAACCGGAACATCGGGTGTTCGCCCATGTGAGCGGAGCCGGCTACGTGCGCATCGGCCGGGCCACCGGCAAGGTGATCCCCCCACGAGACGCCGACGTCGAAATCGAAGGTCGACCTCAACCGCTCCTCGATCAGCCAGACGTGAGCGCGGCAAGGTCTTCCGATGGCTCGACCGAGGGTCCACGTCCTCGCCGCCACGTCTCAGACGCTCCGCAAGCGACCGAGACCGAGATCACCGCCGGGGACGACCTGTGGACATCGGGTGCACTCGCTCGCGGGATCTGTGGATCTCAACGGGATGCGCGAGCGAGAGCAGGTCGGAGTGTGTTTCGACGCCCAACCAAGGTACGGTCGGCCTAACTACAACGGTGCAACTTGAAAGGAGGAATTGTGGGCTCCTCATGTTCCTACGACGGCGGCCACCAGCCGACGTTGGACGAAGTCTCAACCAACTTGCGGGCCGGCGCCGATTGGACACATAGGCGGGATCTGCCGGACCTCAACGGATGGGCCGACTTCAATCCGGCCCCCGAGTTGGTGCGTCGGCGCCTGATCAGCCGCTTGCGGGAAGGTCGCTGCCCCTCGGTGGGCCACACGTTCCCGCTTCCGAAACCCGGTACGAACGAACTCCGCTGGCTGGCGTGGCTCAATCCGTATGACGATCTCTACCTTCGGATCTTGGCCGGACGTGTTGTCACCGCAATCGACACGGCACTCGGACGAGACGTGTTCAGCCACCGACTCGCGACCAAGCCACCAGGATGGTCAGTCAAGAATCGCAACAAGTCCTTCGACCTGATGCGTGATCGCGGAAGGGCGCTTCTCGCGGACGAGCGATGTGACGCGCTTGGCGTCGCTGACGTGAAGCACTACTACCCGTCGATTGCCCCAGATGTCCTCATGGATGCCCTGTGCCAGATCGCCTCGCCGCGTGGCGCCGCGAGACTCATCTGTGGGTTCCTTCGCGAGCTCTCGCCGATGGGCACGCCACGGGGTCTGCCAATCGGGCCGGAGGCATCAGGGGTACTGGGAAACGTCGTCCTCCTGGGACTTGACAGGGCAATCTCGTGTCGTTCCCTCGGCCACGTCCGGTATACGGACGACAGTTGGATCTTCCTCTTGGCCGAGAGCGACTGGCCGGAGGTGTTCGACATCTACGTCTCATCAGTCTCAGATGTCGGCCTTCGAGTCAACCCCTCCAAGGTCGCGATCCACCCGAAGGGCAGCGAAGGTGCAGAGAACGCCATCCATCACCTACGTATCGCATACCTAACCTCCCCCGGCGCCCCGGACAGAACAGATCAGGGATCAGTTGAAGAAATCCGCGAGGAACTCGATCGAGACGAACCCGACTGGAACGTCGTTGGCTTTCACCTAGATTCGCTCCGTCACAAAGGGAGTGCCCTTGGACTCGACCTGCTCTATGAGTATCCCCACATGATGGACGAGCTGCCTCGACATGCTGGGCAGTATCTCTGGGCCCTGGCTCACACCCGGAAGACCCGGAATCAGATTGACCGTGACTGGCTCGTTGAACAAGCGACGGCGCGTCCGGCTGCTCGATCTGTCGCAGGCAAACTCCATCTTTGTCGCGTTGCCAGCCAGATTCGGTTGGGCAAAGAACACGGCGAACGCCTGGACAAAGTCGTTGCCGACGGCAGTCTGGGACACCACGCCCCACTCCGGGCATGGGCGGCCAAGGCTTGGGGATCCTCCGAGGCACGTAGGCCAGAACACGCCGTCGAATACGCATGCAACATTGGCGACTTCTCCGTTCGACGAGCCCTCGCCCTGACACTGCCCGCAGACACGTCGACTCCGTCGAGGCGATCCTGCTGGCACCGAAAGCTTCGATCGGTCGATCCTGACCTTGAGCCAAGCCTCGCTCGACTCGATTGAAGGGTCATGCATAGTCGGCTTCCGCGCCGGCCAGATGAGCCGGCGCTCCACGCTCAGTCGGTGAGAGTGCTTGAACTGAAGCGATCGAGGACGCGGTCGAGCACGAATTCCTCGTGGACGATCAGCCGGTGGAGTTCGACGGCCTCCTGTAGCGCCGGATCCCAGGGGGTGGGTCCGCAATCCCGGGATTCGCGTTCCAGCCGGACAGCGGACTGTGCGGCCATCGCGATGGCTTCCTCGTAGTCCGATGCGTCCATCAACCACGGCTCGCAGCCGTCGGCGTGCATGCGGCGGCAGATGGCGAGGCCCGCTGCGTCGAAATCGCCGTGGTACAGGAGGCGAGCGCCGGAGAACTGCAGTTGGCCGAGCAGGGTCCGGACCGCGGTGGTGGGGTTGCCGTTCGTGGTGACCACGCCGCCCGGCTGCTGGCGCTCGGCGGCTGCCTCGACCAACCGCGGGTTCTCGACGACCAGGACCGGTGTGCCGGCCGGCACACCGACCGGATACTTCTGCAGGGCCACGAGGTTGAGGTGGACGGGTAGTGCCCCCGATGTGGCCGCCCGGATCTGAGCATCGAGCGGGGAGGTGCCCGTCGCCGGAAGCGCCCAGGTGAGGACCGGCGCCGACACCCGATCCGCGAGGACTCCCGCTGCCTCCCAGAGGTCCCGGCCCTGACGTCCCGTCCCGCCGATGCGGTGACGGAGAGCGCTCTCTGCGGCTGTCGCCAGCTTTCGGCCGCGGTCCAGGGCGTGCGCCGACCCGAACAGGGTCGCGGCGATCTCGGTGCGGCAGGCGCCCTCGGGCGCGAACCCCTCAAGGTGATCGAGCAGTCGTCGCACGTCCGCCGCGAGGCCGGCGACTGCTTCGCTGTCGAGGCCACCGATGATCCCCGAGCGTTGCACGTCGGCGGCCCACTCCGGCGCCCAGGGCTCCCCCCAGCACTCGATGGCGCCGGCCAGCGCGGCGCGGGCCGTCCGGGCGCGGGCCTGCGCGGCCCGCCGCTCCGCCTCGGCCGCCGACGGAGGGTGGCCGAGGCGGCTGATCGCGTCGCAAAGGTCGTCCCCGACGTTGCGCCGCACGAGCTCCGTCTCCAGCGCTGCGAGGTCGAGTCGCCGCGGGGGCCTGCGCCCGAGCAGCGACGCGAGGCTCAAGTCGCTCGCCCGGTCGAGGTCCGGGCGGGTGATCGAACCGCGCCAGTGCGGCCCGTTGCGGTCGAGCCGCCGGCGAACCGCCGCCCAGAGTTCGTCCAGGCCGGGGGCCAGCAACGATTCCGGTACGTCGCGATCGATCACAACAGGGAGACCTGCTCGATGCCGTCGTCCGTCTCGGCGTCGACCTGAACGTCGGCGCGGTAGCGCCACGCTGCCGGGAGGAGCCGGACGGTGCCGGCGTCGACCTCGGCGAGCCGGTGGTCCTCGAGCAGGTCAAGGATCTCGCCGGTCAGACGGTCCGGATCCTCCGCCAGTTGCGACCAGTACCGGCGCCGCTCGGCGGCGAGCGACCGGACCTCCTCCACCAGGGCGTCTCGCGGCATCGTGGCAGTGTCCGCCTCGATGAGCCGGTCGAGGAGCAGTAGGGCGGCGTGCCCGACGGTGCCGCCTGCGGGGAACCGGCTGTCGGTCAGCCCGTCGCCGGGATCGATGACGGCAATGCCCTCGGCGCGGGCCTCGAGATGCACCCCGAACATCTCCTCGAAGATGGCCGACTCCTCGCCGAGACGGCGTCGCAGTTCGCCCCATTCGTCGTCGCTCAGGTCGCTGCGGTAGAGCACCGGCTCTTCCAGCAGCGTGGCGCGCATCCACTGGCGCGATGCGGTCGACCGCTCGGGCCGGTCCTCCAAGTCCTGCGGTGAATCCGCCCTCCGCAGCGCGGGCAGCGGCAGGAGCGCCACGCGGTCGGAGCGGATCTTCAAGACGGCGTCGGCTTCGGCGTCGCCGGCGTAGCGATCGACACGGTCGTGCATCTCGGCCGCCACCCCGTGGCCGATCAGCCAGCGCAGCGCCGTCACCAGGGCGCGGCGATCGGCCGGCTCGTCGGTGACGGTCACACCGGCGTCGGTCGCCGCCGACCGCACCTCGTGGAGCAGGTCGCGCAGGCTGATCACGCTCGGCCCGGCCGCCGCCGCCGCCAAGGCCAGCGCCAGCATGGTGTACTCGCGGATCGAGAACGGGCGCTGCTGCGCGGTCGTCGTGCGCAGCGGTCGCCGGCCGGCGACAGCAGTTGTCTTGTACAGGCGGGCGGTGTCGACGGTGACCTGCAGCCGGTACCCGAAGCGCTGCGTGAACCAACGGTCGAGGACTTGCTCGTGCCGCCGGATCAGCCGGAACACCTCCGGGTATTCCTCGGTCACCAGCAGCGGTCGCGTGACCAGGCGGCGGGCCGCGGCGCGCAGGTCGAGTGCCCGCTGAGGGTCCGCTGCGATTGCCGCGGTCACGTCGCGGCTCCGGTCGCTGATGCCTGTTCCCTCGTCGGCTCGGGTGCGCCCGGTGCGGCACCGACCGCGACCTCCAGTCCTCCCAGGGCGAGCCTGCCTTCGGGGCACTCCACGACGGTTCGCGCGCCCTCGATGCGGCGCACCTCGCAGCGCACGCCGTCGGCGGTGGCGGCGCGGACGGCGGCGCCGGGCGAGTAGCCGTGCCCGGACCGCCCCACCAGATCGCGCAGCAGCGTGAAGGAGGCGACCGAGAGTTGCGCCCCGTCGAGGAGCCCGCCCTCGCCGGCGCACCCCAGCAATTCGGCGGCGACGGCTTCGCGGGCGACGCGCTCCCGCTCGCGCCGCTGGGCAATCCAGGCGCGCTCGGTGCGCCGGTCGCGCACCGGCGTGGCCAGGCCGCGCTGGCTCCGGTCGCCGCGGATCCGCAAGGACACGGCGACCGTGGCACGAGGCGCCTCGCGCCACGGCGTGACGGTGGGGACCGGATCGTCAACGTCGGCCGCCGGCGCCCCGATGCGGCGGCAGGAGCCGAGTCCGAAGGCGGCGGCTGCGATCCGGTGGGCCTCGCCGGCGCTCGTGGCCCGGTCGAAGAATCCAGCCAGCGTGACGAAGTCGGCGCGCCGTGAGGCGGCGCCCAGGCCCGCTCGCGACAGCCTGGTCACGTTGGCGGTCAGCGTCCGCACCGCGGCGACGGCCTGCCGCGTGAGTTGGTCCAGCCGGGAGGGGCGTCCCGGCGGCGGTCTGAACCACGCCGCCAGATGCTCCCAGTCCGCGGGGTCGGTGCCCTTCAGGCGGCGGACCGCGACGCTTGCGGCAAGGCCGGCGTCGTCCACGCGGGCCGCCAGGCCGGTGCGCAGCGCGGGGAGCAGGTCGTCGAGCCGGCCGAGGATCGCCGTGAGGCTGCGTGCGATGGGGCGCGTCATACGTTCGATCTCGCTGAGTTTCTCCGAGACGTAGCCCACGAGCACGGTGGCGAAGAGCTGCACCTCGTCGGCGTCGAGGTCGTAGCGGTTCTGCCACTGATTCAGTTCGGCGAAGAACTGCGTCAGCTCGCTGGTGAAGCGCTCGTGCAGATCGAATACCCGCCGCACGCGATCAGCGAGTTCCTCGCCGCCCTCCTCGGCGTCCAACTGCGCCGTCAGTTCGCCAAGGGCGCGGTGAAGGTCACGGAGCCGGCCGGCCTGCACGTCGCCGATCTCGTCCACTCCCGCCAGCACGCCCTCGACGAGTTCGTGGATCTCCTGGCCGGCACGGGTGATGAGGTAGCGGTTGCGCCTGCGGTAGTAGTCGTCGAGGCTCGCCGGCGTGCCGATGGACGAGGACACGGTGAGGTTGCCCCAGCGCCGCAGGCTCTCGAGCCGGGCGGCGACCGCTTCGGCATCCAGGCCGGCGCCGGCCACGACCGGACGGGCGGCCACGTCCTCGCTGGTGAACTCGGCGAAGAACGTACCGGCGAAGACGCTGAGGATCGCCCGGTACTCCTGCCACTCCTCGCCGCCGAGATAGCGGAACAGCTGCCTGGCCCGATCCCGCTCACCATCGCCGGCCGGGCCACCAGTGCCGCCGCCGACCGCGCCGCCCGGGCCGCCGTTGACCGGGCCGCCGTCTCCCGTGCCACCCGGCGGGGCCACGCCGCGCTCCCCGCCGCTCAAGGTGCCTCCCGCCGTGCCAGCGTGGCGCCGTCCCAGTGGTAGTGCTCCAGCAGGATCGTCCTGAGGTCGGCGTCCCGGATGACCTCGGTGATGGCGAGTTGCGGGACAGAGGCGTGGGTTCCCCAGAGCCGCTCGCTGGTGGCGATGAGATCGAGGTCGAGGTCCACCAGCAGCCCGAACAGCGCGGCGTGGTTGTCCTCGGAGACCTTGGCGAAGGCGTCGTCGAGGAGCACGAACCGGGCGATGCCGAGCCGGTCCTGCTCGGTGCCGGGCCGCTGGGCGACGAGCGCGTCGTGGGAGGCGGCGACCGCTGCGAACAGCGACAGGTAGGTGACGATCTTCTTCTCGCCCTCCGACAGCGGCGTGCGGCGGCTGAGGCGCGCCTCGCTGCCGCCGCCGCGCTGCACCATCACGGCCAACTCGTGCCACTGCTTGTAGTCCAGCGTGGCGGCGATGAGCTGCCGGTAGGGCACGTCGGGCTCCAGGGTCCGGGCTTCGTCGAGGCGCACCGAGAGCAGGGAGCGCAGTTCGTGCTCGTCCTCCTCGAGCCGGAGGTCGGGACGGGTGGCCAGCAGTTCGACCATACGGGCCGTCGGCGCGTCGAGTTCCGGGGAGCGGCGCCAGCGCAGCCGCACGCCCACATCGTGCGCCGTCGCCACGCTGTCGAGCCGCTCGTTCATCAGGTGGACGAACTCACCGGCGCGATCCACCTTCTCGGCGATCTCCGTGGCGATCAGGCCCTGCAACAACTCGCGCAGCGCGTCGGCCTGCTTGCGGTCGAGCAGCCCGACGAGTTGGCTGTGTTGCGCGGCGACCGCCCGTGCCGCCTCGGCCAGGGGTGCCCGACCCGTCGGCCCGGCGACCTCGACGACAAGAGGCAGCGAGGGGCTCGCCTGACGCGCCTCGGCGTCCCAGCCGGCGCCGAGAGCGTCCCGCCGCTGCAGGAGCGACCCATGCACGCTGTTGATGTCGACGCCGGCGGCCTCGGGGGTGCCGCCGGGGCCGGCGGGCAGCAACCACTCGATGGCGCCGAGCATCTCGTCGAGACCCTTCGAGCCGCCGTGGACGGCGACGATCGGCTCGGTGGCACCCTCATCGCCGGGGACGGCCACGGCCTGGAGCAGCCCCGGCGTCGCCACCACCCTCTCCAGCGAGAGGCGCAACTCCTCGCACGCCTGCTCGGTCTCGGCCCGCCTCTCCGCGGCGACCTTGGCGTCGGCCTCCGCCTGGGCGCGCCGCCCGACGGCGGCATCCCGGTCCTCGCGAACCGCCGGCAGCCGCGTCTCGGCAGCGTCCAGTTCCGCCCGGCAACGGTCCCGCTCCGCCACGACCTTCTGGTACTCCTCGCCGATGCTGCGCTCGATGGTGACGAGGCGCTCGTACTGGCGGTCGTGTTCCTCGCCGATCCGCGCCCGTTCGGCCCGCTCGTTGCGCTGGTCCTCGCTGGCGGATCGCCAGCGGGCGACGGCCGCCGACCAGCTCTCCGCGGATCTCGCGGTGGCGGCGCTTCGGGAGCGGCAGCGTTCCAGGGTCGCCTTGAGTTCGTCCAGGTCGGCCCGGACGGACGCCAGGCCGTCGCGGTCGGCCGGCAGGCTCAGCGTCACCGCCCGCCGCCGCAACTCGTCCGACGCGGCACCGGCCGCCCGCTCCGCCTCCACCGCCTGCTCGGCGGCCTCCCGCCTGGTGTCCTCCGCCTCCTCCGCGGTTGCGGTTGCGGCGTCGACGGCGCCGGCCGCCGAGGAGATCTCGCCGGTGCCGGGGAGTTCGGATTGCAGACGGCGCGCCCCGTCGAGCAGGTCGTCCAGGTCGCCCAGTTCGGCCTCGGTGGTGGCGACGACAGCGAGAGCCTGCTCCAGCGCCTCGGCGGCGGCGCGCCGGTCTCGTGCGAGGGCCTCGCGCCGGGCGGTGGCGCCGATGAACTCGGCGCGCTCCTTGCGGTGCCTGCCTTCCAGCGCGCCGACCCGGAAGCTCCCGTCGGTTCCCGCGGCGGTGGCGGCACCGGTCGAGGGGTCCGCGGAGATCGAGTCGAGCAGCTTGCCGGCCAGGCCGACGTTCACGACTCCGACGAGCCGGTCCGGCACCGTGACGGTGAGAAGGTCGCTCAGCGGGCTCGACACACCCTCGGCGGCGATTGCCACGAGTTCACCACTCGCGAGTTCGGCGCCGACGCTCTCCACGAGCCGTGCGCCAAGCAGTCCCGAGGCTTCGAGCGCGGCCTCGAGGCCGGCTCGCCGCGTGCCGTCGAGGTGGGAGGAGAAGTCGATCAGGTCGGCGAGGCAGTGATCCGCGCCGGCCTGCCAGGTGAACCGGGGCGGATCCGGCTCGGTCCGGGCGGCGAGTTCGTCGACGACCGCCCGCGCTTGGGCCGCGGCGACTCGTTCGTCCGCCAGCCGGTGCCGGAGAGCGGCGACGGCGTTGCTCCGGGCGGTGACGAGTGTGGCGGCGGCCGCCAGCAACTCGGCCCGAAGATCCTCGTGTGCCACGGTGATGGCGACGCCCTCGGCGGCGGCGAGGGCATCCACAGCGGGCGCCGTCACGCTGTCCGCATGCAGGAGCGGACTTACCTGCGACGCCCAGAGCCGGACCTGTTCGGCCCACTCCTGTCGTGCGACCGTCAGGGCTCGGGTCCGCTCGGCGAGGCGGTCGGCGGCGTTCCGCGCGGCAACCTCTGCGGTCTCCCGCGCCGAGTCGGCGAGGCGTTGCCGCTCGACCGCCTCGTCGAGAAGTCGCCGGGCCTGCTCGACCTCGGCGAGGTCGCCGCGACGTTGAACCAGCGCACCGTCGGCCTCACCGAGGCCGCGCTCCACGGCCGCGCCGGCGAAACGCTCGGCCGGTTCGGTCGCGTCGAACCCTTCGGTTTCCTCGGCGGCGTCGGGCCCGTCGAGGTCCACCTCAGCCACCCGGGCAGGACCCGGCGGACGGTGCGCCAACCGGCAGCGCTCCCCCAGGCGGGCCGCACCGGCCAAGTCCTCGTTCAACCGCTCCAGGTCGTCCCTGCAGCGACCCTGTGTCGCCTTGACGTGCACGGTCTCATCGCTCACGCGCTTGCCGCAGTCGGCGACCCGCTTCTCGGCCCTGGCGCGCTGGCTGCCAAGATCCTTCACATGGATCTCAAGGGCCGCCAGCTGGAGTCCCGACCTGTAGACCTGTGACTCCTCAAGCGCCGCGATCTCATTGCGGAGGCGCTTCTCCTCGCGCTCCAGGCGGGCGATCTCCTCATCCAAGCTCCCGACCTCGGCTCCTGCCTCGGCCGCCGCCCGCCGCTTCGCCTTCTCGTCGCGGCTGCGGCGCCGCAGGGACCCGAGACGCTCACGCCCCTCGGTGACCCGCCGTCGCAGATCGCCGACGCAGTAGGCGCGGTACACGTCCAGCAGGCCGTCGATGGCGGCCACGGTTCGCTCGAGTTCCGCGACGTTCCGGCGGTGCTCCTCGAGGTCGTCGAGCGGTTGCGCCGCCTCCGCCAGCGCCTCCTCGGACAGTTGCGGCAGCGCGTCGGTGAGGTGCTGGGGGAGGTCCACGTCGATCCGATCGCCGACCCGCGGGCTGCGGACGAGGTGCACCAGCCCGATGTGTTGGTCGATGGAGGCCCCGCCGAAGAGACGACGCTCGATCTCGCGCCGGTAGTCGCGGCGTTGGCGCTCGTTGTACACCTCGCCGTCGTCGAGGATGGCGCGCAGGCCGTCGGCGGTGAGCGGGACGCTGCCGCCTCCGAGCAGGTCGAAGTCGATGCCGGGACGCTTCGCGGTGACGAACCACCAGGTGGTGACGGTGTCGGACTGCCGGTTGGCCTTGATACCGCAGCCGCAGGCGAGGTACTCGCCGCGGCGCTCGAACTCGATCCACAGGTAGCCGACCGGCTGCGGGTCGTCACGCCCGCTGAGCATCCACGCCTTCAGGATCCCGACCTGCTCGCCGGCCGCGTCGATCCTCCCCGGCCGGGCGGTGAGCAGGAACGGCAGCAGCATGTTCATCGCCGTCGACTTGCCCGAACCGTTCACGCCGCGCAGCAGCAGCCGTCCGCCGCCGAAGTGCAGAACCTCGTTCTCGTACTGGTACACGTTCACGATTCCGGCCCGGTGCAGCCGCCACCGATCGGACACCTCCCCGCCGACGTTCGGCGCACCACCCGCTGCGGCTTGGACCATCATCGCCGTGACGGTACAGGGCGGGTATGACACTCACCGACCGCCTCTGCGCCTTCGTCGCCGCGCACACGTGGCGGTAGGCGGGCTGGAAGATCGTTCATGTACAGCGCCGGGTGCGCGCGCATCGACACACAGCCTCGTTTCGATTCGAGCTGTCCCGGAGCCGAGCCCCGGTCGCCGGGGCATCACCCGTCAACAGGTGCCACACCACGTCACCGCCCCGAACGTCGACCACCGCTGCCGGGCCGGTGGCGGGACCATGGGTACCATGGGGTCATGACCCGCCGGGACCGCATCCTTGGCGAGCACCGCGAGGCCATCTTGGCCGCAGCCGCCGCGAACAAGGCCACTTCGATTGCCCTGGTCGGTTCGGTGGCCCGTGCCGAGGACACCGACGACAGCGACTACGACTTCCTGGTGGCGTTCGCCAAGGGTGCCTCTCTGTTCGATCTGGCGCACCTCGAACTCGCCCTTGAGGAGATGCTGGGCGGCGAAGTGGACGTGATCTCGACCGGGAGCCTTGAGCCGAAGCATGCGGACATGTTTCGCGAGGCCATCGCACTGTGACCGACCGCGAGGCCCGACGCGACGCCGAGCGGGTCGAGCATATCCTGGAAGCGGCCGCCAAGTTGGCGGAAATCGTCGCCGAGGGTCGCGAGGCTTTCGACACGAGTTGGCGGCTGCGCGACATCGCCGAGCGGCGTCTGGAGATCATCGGGGAGGCCGCCGGCCACCTCTCTGCACGGTTCGTGGCCGCGCATCCCGACCTCGGTATCGCCGGGGCGAGACGCATGCGCGACTTCATCGCCCACTCCTATTTCAAGGTGGACCCCGATCTGGTGTGGGACGCCATCACTGTCTCAGTGCCCGATCTCGCCGCCACGCTGAGGGCGTAC
This sequence comes from bacterium, assembly GCA_026708055.1. Taxonomy (NCBI): domain Bacteria; species bacterium. The sequence goes on from JAPOVS010000031.1 coordinate 11,157, forward strand.
CCGGACGTCGCCGGTCCAGGGGTTGGCGGCGAGCCGCCGGCGCTCGGCGCCTAGCCCCACGGAACTGCCCTTCGGTGCGGCTGCTCTACTCGCGTTCTATTCGAGGGGGGTGGGCCAGTCCGAGGGAACACGAACAGAATGACGCTTGATGGCGCTTTTGCGTGCTTGATCCGCGACCTCCACTTGGAAGGGATCAGCTCTCCGGAACCCGATCAGCCGAGGCTGCTGTATGAGTCTTGACGTGGGCGCGCTCCGGGATCTGCTGTGCGCACGTCTCTGTGAGGACGTGCAGGTCGATGAACGCCCGGACGGCGGTCTGATGGTGCGAACCCACTTCAGGTTCCCCGACGGCGACGGCTTTCCCCTCCACCTGTCCGCGGCGCCCTCGGGAGGCCTTCGCCTGTCGGACCATGGCCACACCCTCATGCACATCAGCTACGAGCACGACATCGACTCGTTCCTGGCCGGCACACGGGGAATGCTGCTCGAACGTACCGCCACAGACTCGAGTTCGAGTCCGTCATCGTCTTCGCGGACCAGACCGAGATCCCCAGGGTCGATCTGGCGAGACTCTCCGATGTCGCGGGAGACCTGATCTCGTCGCTGGAATCGACGGAGGACCTCAACCGGAAGCTCCTGCGGCGATTGGCCTAGCGGCGAGATGTGTCAACTGGGACAACCTGAACAGGTAGCAGTGCTGGGGGTCCGGTGTCGGCCATCGACCCACGCGCCTATCGTGGGGGATGCCTGTCGGTTCGGCTAGTAGGCGACAGCCGAATGCAGCGGAAATACCGCGGCAACGGGACCCCGGAACGCACGGGGTCCCTTTCTTTTTTCGACACCCATTCCAGGTCGACGTAGACACCTGCACCGACCTCTCCCTGCCGGCGATCGCCACCCTCCTCGCCGAGTTCCTCGCCGAGCTGGACCTGCAGCGGGTCACGCTGGTCTGCAACGACTGGGGCGGCGCGCGGCTCGTCATCAGCCCCGGCGGCTCGGATCGTGTCGCCAACTTGGTCCTGGTCTCCTGTGA
>JAPOVS010000032.1 GCA_026708055.1 bacterium
CGGGCCGGTCACAGTCACCGTGAACGCCTGCAGCCGCTACAGCGTGTCCTCCGCACAGCGCACGGCGTCGGTGGATGTGGCTGACGACGACGCCACCACCGTCGCGCTGGCCGCCGCGGCCGGTGCGTCGGTCGCCGAGGACGGCGGCAGCCGCGACGTCACCGTCACCCTCAGCCGCGTCCTCGCCGCGGGCGAGGCGGTGACCGTGCCGCTGGCGGTGACCGGCGCGACAGCCGGCGCCCACTACACGCTGGACCTCAAGCAGGGCCAGAACCTCAACGCGCACGTCGCCCTGCTCACCGCCGATCCGCACAGCGCCCAGAACCCGGCGGTGGTGCTCACAGCCGGCGCGCGGCAGGCCACGCTGGTGCTCACAGCGCTAGCCGACACGGACACCGACGAGCGAACCGTGCGCGTCGCATACGGCGCCGGCCGACAAGCACCCACAAGCCGGGGCCTCTCAGGCGGGATCGCAGCCACCGGCGGGCCGATCGACACCGCCATCGCCGACGACGACCAACCCCCACCGCCGCCGCCCGCGGGCCCGGCCCTGTCGGTGCGCGACGCCGAGATCGCCGAGAACGCACGCTACCTGCGGCTCCTGGTGCACCTCAGCGACACACCCGACGAGACCGTCACCGTCCAGATCGCCACGAAAGACGGCACCGCCGAGAACGGCGCCGACTACCGCGGCCTCGCCGCGCCCAGCCGGCCCCTCGTCTTCGCCAAAGGCACCCGGCTCCTCTACCGCTACATCTACATACCCATCCTCGACGACAACACACCCGAAGGCGACGAGGCCTTCCAAGCCGTCCTCGCCAACCCCACCGGCGCCCCCATCCAACACGGCACAGCCACCATCACCATCAAAGACGACGACTGACCGGCATCGGCGGGGTCCCCGCGGCTTGCGGCCCTCGGCCCCTTGGCGCCGGCGGTTCGCTCGTCGCCGGCTGCTGTCAGGCGAGTTGGCCTGCTTGTTCTGCGAGGTGTCATGCTGTTTGTGTGTTTTTGGTGTTTGCGGGTGTGTTGTGGTGGAAACCGGTTGCAGTCGGGTGCGGTGTCGGCTAAGGTCCGGTTCCGAAGCGAGTCGGAGGTGCGCTGATGGGCATGGTTGTGGCCGGTCCTCCCGAGGTGGACGTCGAGTACCCGGAGGGGCCGAGCATGCCGGAGGGGGACGCGCAGGCGCGTCGGCGCATGGAGCTGGTGCTGGCGCTGCGGCACTGGTACGGGGGACGCGTCGCCGGCGCGGGCGCGGTCGAGGGCGCCTGGGTGTGCTGCGACGTCAACGTGTACTACAAGCAGGGCGACCCGAAGGTGGTGGTGGCGCCCGATGTGGCGGTGGCTTTCGGGGTCGACGTCGCCGCGGTGGACTGCAAGAGTGTTTACAAGGTGTGGGAGGCGGGGGCCGCGCCGTGTTTCGTTCTGGAGATCGCGTCGCCGACGACGCTGCGGTCCGACCTCGTCGCGAAGCCCGCCAGGTACGCCGAGCTGGGGGTGCGGGAGTATTGGCGTTTGGACCCCAGGGCCGGGGGGTGGCTGTCGGTGCCCGTCGAAGGCGAAACCGGCCGGGGGGGGCGCTGGGCCCGGATAGAGGTCACAGCCGACAGCAGCGGTTCGCTGCGCGGGCGCAGCGAGGTGCTGGGCTTGGACCTGTGCTGGGCGCCTCCCAAACTGCGGTTGTGGGACACAGCCGCCGGGGTCTGGCTGCCCGACCCCGACGACCTAGCCGACCTAGCCGCCGCCCAGACCACCCGAGCGGAAACCGAGGCAGCCCGTGCCCGGACCGCCGAAACCCGAGCGGAGGCCGCCGAGGCGGAGCTCGAAAGGCTCCGCGCCCGCCTCGCCGGCCCCGAATCTGAAGTGCTGGACAAATAGAAGAGAATCGCCGGACGCCTTCTGCGCCGGCTGCCGGCATCCCCCCCGGATGCCCCGAACGGCGAACACAGCACCGGCCAGCCCGCGGCATCCGCTTGCCGCATCGAGGCGCTAGAGAAGCCGACGAAACCTTCCAAACCACCATCACCAACCCCCAAAACGCCACCATCACCATCAAAGACAACGACTAGCAGTCCGCACAATCCCGCCGGCGTGGAGAGGCTCCTGTGCGCTTTGGCCCGCAACACCGCGTCGGGAGGCCCGCGGCGCCACACTGGCTGCCGACATTGAACCACTGTCGGTCCACCGGCATACAGTCAGCGACTACTTGACCACGCTCCGGCGCCTGTTCGTGCTCGAAGACCAACCGGCTTGGTCTGTGCGTCTGCGCTCGAGGGCGCAGTTGCGCAAAGCCGCCAAAAGACACCTCGCGGACCCGTCTCTCGCGGCGGCCGCCCTGGGAGCGGATCCCGTCCGGCTGATGGCGGACACTTCCACTCTCGGCTTCTCTTCGAGTCGCTGGTCGTGCGCGATCTGCGCATTCTGGCTCAGCCGCTGGGCGGGAACGCTTATCATTTCCGCGACGCCACAGGACTTGAGACGGATGCCATCGTCGAGTTGCCCGAGGGGCGCTGGACAGCCGTGGAGGTCAAATTGGGCGGCGCCGAAGCCGTTGAGGCGGCAGCCAGGTCTCTTATCCGTCTGAGGCAAAAGGTCGAGCCCTCCCGCGTCGGGAAACCTCGCAGCGCTCGTCGTGATCACCGCCGTCGGCTACGCATACACCCGCCCCGACAGCGTGAAGATCACCCCGATCACCGCTCTCTGACCCTGATCGGGCACTGCTGATCCGGCACCGCTGAGCCGTTCTGCCCTGAACGGATAGAGTCCGTCGAGGATTGCCGCTTGAGGATGCATTCGAGGGAACCAACTGTGCCAGAAATCTCAGAGCAGATCGCGGCGATGCCGAAAGTCGAGTTGCACCTTCATCTTGAAGGCTCGCTTCGAGCGGAGACCATTTTCGACCTAGCCGAGCGGAACAGCATCGAACTTGCCTGTGGATCACCAGAGGCACTGCGCAGTCTGTACACCTTTGACGACTTCTCAGACTTCATAGAACTGTTCTGCACAGGCCTGGACGTGCTGCGGACCGAACAGGACTTCTGTGAGGCGACTGTTCGACTGGCCGCGGAACTGGCCGCG
>JAPOVS010000033.1 GCA_026708055.1 bacterium
GTTGCCGGAACTCCAGCACATCGTCGGAGGTGACAACGATCGCCGGTCGGACGAATCTCGGCTCGCCCCGCGCCGGTGTCCCGAAGTCGCAGCGGACGACGTCACCCGCTCGCATCGGCGATGTCGCTCGCGGACACATCCAGCACGGCCTCGTCGGCGGCGTCGAGTGGGGCGCTCGCGAGCTGAGCCCCGATGATCCGCCGACGTTCCCGCCGGATCAGCTTCTCGAGTTGCGCATCGAACGTGAGCCCCTCGCGATCGGCGAGCTGGCGCAGCGCATCCCGGGTCCGGATCGAGACCTTGATGGTAGTCGATTCAGGCATACCGTAGAGTATACCGCCAGGAACCGGACGAACGCCTCTCGGATGTCACCTACAGTGGGATGATGAGCGTCGTGTCGGACCTGGTAGACGAGCTGGACTTCTACGATCCTGTGTTCATCGACGATCCCTACCCGACTCTGGGGCGGCTGCGGGAGGCGACGCCGATCTTCCACAGCCCCCGGACGGGTCAGTGGATGCTCACCCGGTTCGACGACGTCTACGAGACGCTGCGGGACCGACGGCTGGGCCGCGTCTACGACCACATGTACAGCCACGAGGAACTGGGACAGCCCGGGCCGGACCCACGCTGGGCCTCGTTCAACCAGCACGAGAAGTGGTCGCTGCTGAGCCTCGAGCCTCCCGACCACACCCGCATCCGGCGGCTCGTCTCGAAGGTGTTCACTCCGCGCTCGGTGACCGTTCTCGGGCCGCGCATCGGCGAGCTGTCCCGTGAGCTGGTGGAACAGTGCCGGGAGATGGGGACCTTCGACCTGCTGAGCGACTACGCCCAACTCTTCTCGGTGGCCGTCGTCGGCGAGGTTCTGGGCGTCCCCCGCCGTGACACTCACCTCCTGCTGGACTGGTCCCACGCCATCGTCAAGATGTACGAGTTCACGGTCCCCGAGGAACTGAAGGTTCGGGCCGAGACGGCCGCCGGTGAGTTCATCGACTACACGAAGGCGCTGATCGAGGACAAGCGCCGCTCACCCGACGGCACGCTGGTCTCGAAGCTGGTGGAGACCTCCGACGCCGGCGACCGGCTCAGCAACGACGAGATCGTCTCGACAACGATGGTCCTGCTCGAAGCGGGCCACGAGGCCACCGTCAACACCCTCGGCAACGGGACGCGCGCCCTCCTGCAGAACCCCGATGAGTGGCGCCGGATGGTCAGCGGTGAGGTGGACGCGGCCACGGCGACCGAGGAGTTGCTGCGCTACGACTCCCCGCTGCAGTTCTTCAACCGCTGGGTGCTGGAGCCCGGCGTCGAGATCGCAGGCCGGCCGATGGCCGTCGGCGACGACGTGGTCATGCTCTTCGGGTCGGCCCAGCGCGATCCCCGCCGGTTCGACTCCCCCGACCGCCTCGACGTGGGCCGGGGCGATCCCACCCACATCGGTTTCGGCGGGGGCACCCACTTCTGCGTCGGAGCGCCGCTGGCACGCGCCGAGTTGGCCGTCGCCTTCGCAGACCTCGTCCGGCACTTCCCCGACATGGAACTGGCCGAAGAACCGACCCGCCACCAAGCGTTCGCCATCCGCGGCCTCACCGAACTCCGCCTCAGCGTCAACTAGCCAAGACGCACCGCACCGCCCGAACCTGGATTCCGTCATAGCTGTATCGATTTGAGAGGTTTGCCGGCGCTTCGGGAATTAGCGGGGAGTGACTCCGGCGAGGGCCGGCCCGCGGCAGCCTCGTAGGCTGGGGCGATGGCAGTTGTTGCGCCTGCTGGGGCACCGACTCGGCCTGACGCTGAGCGGGCCGCCGATCCGACGGTGGCGTGGCCGCCGGCGTGGCGCTCGGTGATTGGCGTGTTGCGTTCCCGGCCCCGCGGGACCACGTCCCGCCAGGTGGCCGCCCTGTCTGGCCTGCCGGAGCCGCAGAGCCGCCAGGCGCTAGACGCCTTGGAGGCCCGCGGGTTCGCTCGCTGCGCGCCCGAGAAGGTCCTGTGGGGCTGCGGACTCGTCGAGGTGCGCCTGTGGCGCCTCGACCTCAGCGAGGCGTGCGTGCAGGCGTTGGCGTTTCTGCCGCGCCGCCCCGCGCCGCCCCTCGGGCCCTGCCCGCCCGGTGTGCCCGCGGAGTTCTGGGCGATGTTCTGGTCCGGCTCCCGCGGCAGCGACGCTCGCCTCCCCCGAGACGCCTTCCATGTGGCATGCACGCTGTTGGACTGCCCCGACCGCGCTGCCCAGGCTTGGGCGCTGCAGCACCTACCCATCGAGACCCTCGAGGAATGCCGAGCGATGCGCGGCTTCGACAGTGGCCAGGTCGCCGCGGCGCTTGACGCCGCGCTGGCCGAACGTCGCTCCGTCGCCTGTGGCTGAGATCGACGGCTGGGCGGACTGCCTGCCGTTGAACCTGCGAGCGGTGTGGCCGGTGCTCGCGTCCGCGGTTGCCGAAGTAGACGGCGCCCTGTACGGCGGCACGGCCCTCGCGATTCACCTCCGCCACCGCCAGTCGTTCGATCTGGACTACCTCGTCGCCGGCCCGTTCGACCCGGCGATCGTCGCAGAGCGCCTCACCGCGGGCACCGAGTGCCGCGCGCTCGGCCAAGACCCCGACGCTCTGCGAGTCGTCGCCAACGGCGTGACCGTGGAGGTGTTCCGCCCCCCGCCGCGGGGCTACAACCCCGGCGTTGAGCGGACCCTGGCACCGCCGGCGGTGATCGACGGCCTCCCCGTGGCGTCGCTGCCTGACCTGCTGGCCTCGAAGCTGGACCTGCTGCTGTACCGCCAGATGCTCCGCGACTACATCGACTTGGCCGCCATCGAAGCCGAGAGCCCCTACAGCCTGGAGGACGGCCTGCTATTCCACGAGGCCCGCTACGGCGCCACCCCCGCGAGCTTCGAGTTGTCCCGGATCATCGACCTGCTCGAAGATCCCGGCACCCTCCCCGCCGACGGCGTCTTCGAGACGAACCGAGCCGCCACACTCGACTACCTCCGCTCCCGGGCCCCCGCCCTGCGCCGCCACCTGCACCATCAGGTCCTCGCCGGCGACGCCGACGCCGGCCACCAGCCCCAGGACCGCCCCGACACAGCTGGCCGGACCATCCGCCAGACCCGCTCCGACCCCGGCGCCGCCCGCCCTAGATGATTGGTTCCAAGGGGAGGGGTCCGCGTTCGAGAGGTTGAGGGTGTCCAAGACTGGGGGGCAGAACAGCCCCAGACCCTGGGGGCCTGGCATGAACCACGACTTGGGCACCCTCGTGACCACACAATCTGTGACGGTTGATGATCTGTTGTTGGCGCACCCCCAGTGGGCGCCTGAGCTGCCAGCGGTGGGGATCGCGCCAGGAGGGCTCCCGTTGGACCCACCTTCGCTCCCTCAGTGTCACAGTGGGTCTCTACGGTCTCGTGTCGTCCCGCACGGCAGGAGGCTCAGATGGAAGAAGCAGATCGGTCGGCCCGTCCGATTCCGAGCCCCGGCGAGCCGTTCCTGATGTCCCTTCCGGGGAGCGAGTCGTGGTCTACGGTGGCCGACATGCCTCGGTCGCCGCGTCCACAGACAAACGGGGCGATGAACACGCTGCTCGCGGGGGATGCCCCCGCCCACGATTGGTATCGCTTCGTGCTGTCCTTTCCTCCCCATCTCGTTCGTGACTACGTGTCGAGGTTCGGACTCGGAACCGACAGTACGCTGCTCGATCCGTTCTGCGGGACGGGCACGACCCTCGTTGAGGCGAAGAAACTCGGCGTGCCCAGCGTCGGCCTCGAAGCGGTGCCGGTGTCGCGGCTGGCAGCCTCTACCAAGGTTGACTGGGCTCCCGTACCCGACGAGTTGCTGCAACACGCGGAACTCGTCGCGGAGAAGGCTCTGGCTCGCCTGGCCGCCGACGGTATATCCGACGAACCGACCGACTCGGCCCCGCCAGGTGTCAGGCTTCGCTCGCTGCCTTCGCCGAGTGCCAAGCTGCTGCTCAAGGACTCCATCAGCGTCCTGCCCCTGCACAAGGTGCTCGTCTTGCGTGATGCGCTAGAGGGTGAGCACGACCCCAGGTTCACGGACCACGAGCGATTGGCGCTGGCTCGGATCCTCCCCACCGAGGTGGGCAACCTCCGGTTCGGCCCGGAGGTGGGTGTGGGAACGGTCAAGCGCGATGCGGCGGTCGTGTCCGCGTGGCTGGCACGGGTGCGCGCGATGTGCGCGGACCTGCACCGACTTCGACCCCTGGATTCGACGGCGGCAGTGGCTCTGGCCGGCGATGCCCGTGCCGTCGGCCAGCAACTCAAGCCCGACAGCGTCGACGCGGTCATCACCTCGCCGCCGTATCCGAACGAGAAGGACTATTCGCGCACGGTCCGCCTCGAGTCGGTCCTCCTCGGCTACCTGAACGATCGTGCGGACCTCCAGTCGATGAAGCGCGGCCTCGTGCGGTCCAACACGCGGGGCGTCTATCGCAACGACGAGGACGACGCCTGGATCCGCGACGACACCGAGGTTGAGCGGATCGCCGCGGCCATCGAAACGCGCCGCCTCGACCTCGGCAAGGATTCGGGTTTCGAGCGCATGTACCACCGCGTCACCAGGCTCTACTTCGGCGGGATGGCGCGGCACCTGGAGTCGCTGCGCCGCGTGCTCAAGCCGGGTGCCCCTCTGGCATACGTCGTAGGCGACCAGGCCTCCTATCTGAGGGTGATGATCCGCACCGGGCAGATCCTTGCCGGAATCGCCGAACGCGCCGGATACGAAGTGGAATCGATCGACCTGTTCCGCACGCGCCATGCCACAGCGACACGCGACCAGCTCCGCGAGGAAGTGCTGGTTCTACGCCGGCCCGCTAGCGAACGCGTAGCCGCCGCGCGATGAGCCGGTAGCGGTACCCGACCGTCGGTCCGGCCTCAGATGTCCCCCAAGGCAGCGAGCATCGCTCAGCAGATAATTGAGAAGATCTTCCTTCAGCGGTTCAGCCCCGACTCCCACGAGGTTTCGTTCACGCGGGACGATCTTGTCGCCACGGCGAAGGCTCTCGGAGTGCCCCGCCCGAAGAACCTCGGAGACATTGTCTACTCGCTTCGCTACCGGGTGCCGCTCCCAGAGGAAGTCCGACGCCAAGCGCCCTCGGGACGGGAATGGGCGATATTCCCCGGTGGCAACGCCGTCTACTCGCTGCGTACCGTTCCGTTCAACCTCATCGAACCCCGCCAAGGCCTGCGAGCAACACGGCTGCCGAATTCCACGCCCGGCGTGATATCGAGGTACGCGCTCACCGATGAACAGGCTCTACTCGCCCGGGTTCGCTACAACCGGCTGCTCGACATTTTCACCGGACTCGCCTGCTATCACCTGCAGAGCCATCTCCGCACGAGCGTAACGATCGCGAACTCCATCGACGGGACCCCCAGCAGCTCCCAGGTCGAAACCGACGACCTCTACGTCGGCCTCGACAAACACGGCGCCCACCACATCCTGCCGGTACAAGCAAAGGGAGGATCGGACGCGCTCAGCGTGATCCAGATCTGGCAGGACTTCTGAGTCGCCGAGCAGAAGTTCGCCGACCTGATCGCCCGCCCGATCGCAGCACAGTTCATGGGCGACGACGTGATCGCTCTGTTCGAATTTCGAAGAAGGCAACGATGAGATCACCATTCTCCACGAACACCACTACCACCTCGTTCCATCCGAAGAACTCGAGCCCGACGAACTCGCCGCCTACCGGCGCGCAGCACAACACGGACCCCACTGAGCCTGGATCCACTGATCGTCTTGGGGGTGTGGAAGTCCAGCGAAATGCCCTCCTGAACTGGGATAACGGCCGTAGTTGACAGCGGCTGTCGGCCTGGTGTGACGAGCTGCTCACCAACTGGATCCGGCAAACTTATATCGATTTGAGAGGCTTATATCGATTTCTCGTATAAACAGCTCAGATCGCTATAAGCTCTCCCGGACCGGCAGGCTGTCCCGGAGGTCATCCCATCGATCCGGTCGCGAATCCTTACAGTCCGGGCGCGGGCAAGCGCCCGCCGGCTCTCGCCGGGCGCGACGACGAGATCGCCGCGTTCGATGTGGCTGTTCGGCGGCTGGCGGTGGGGCGCTCCGACAGGAGCCAGGTGCTGACGGGCCTGCGCGGCGTGGGCAAGACCGTTCTCCTGCGCGAGTTCCGGGACATCGCCGCTGGGCACGGCTGGTCCTGCCAGCACGTCGAGATAGGTGAGGGCGACAACTTCGTGGCGCAGATCGCCGCGGCGGCCCGGGGCGCGCTGCTGGATCTGAGCCCGGGCCGGCGCCTCGTGCAGGCGGCGTCGAGAGTCCTCGGGGTGCTGAAGTCGTTCCAGCTGTCCTGGGACGTCCCGGCCGCGAGGACGCTCACTCTCACGGTCGACCCCGTCAGCGGCCTGGCGGATTCGGGCATCCTGCAACGCGACCTGACCGACCTCCTGCGAACGGTCGCCGAGCACGCCGCAGAGCGGGACAAGGGAGTCGTCCTGACCATCGACGAGATCCAGAACCTGCCGAAGGAGCATCTGCGCTCGCTGGTGATGGCGCTTCACGAGATCAGCCAGGCAGACCTGCCGCTGCTCGTCGCCGGAGCGGGGCTTCCGTCGATCCTCGGGCTGCTCGGCGAGGCTCGGACCTACGCCGAACGACTCTTCGGATTCGTCGAGATCAACAGGCTCGACGAGGAGGCGGCCGTCCGAGCCTTGGCCGAGCCCGCCGCCGCCGAGGGCGTCACATGGGACGACGCAGCGCTCGAGGAGGCCCTGCGGCGCACAGCCGGCTACCCCTACTTCCTGCAGGAGTTCGGTCGGCAGGTCTGGCGCACGGCCGAGGGCCCCGACCGGATCACACGCACGGACGTGCTGGACGCCGCTCCGGTCGCGGTCGCCGAACTCGACGCCGGATTCTTCCGGGTCCGGATGGATCGCACCACCGACGCCCAGCGGGCCTACCTGTCCGCCATGGCGGCGATGGGCCCCGGCCCGCACCGCTCAGGCGACATCGCCAGAGCGCTGGGGCGCAAGACGACCCAGCTCGCGCCGGTGCGCCAAGCCCTCATCGCCCGCGGCCTCTGCTACTCCCCCCGCCACGATGTGCTCGCCTTCACCGTGCCGACCTTCGACGAGTTCATTCGCCGCCACATCTACCGGCCGGGAGCACCCTCGTGAGCCGCCGATGACGCGCAGATGCTCGAGGAGCGGTCAGGCGACCTCGACAAGGGGTTCGATGGCGCTCACGTCGGTCCTGGCGCGGGCTACGTCCAAGTCGTACATCCGCTGCAGGTTCAGCCAGAACTCCGGGGTCATGCCGAGAGCTCGGCCGATCCGCAGCGCCGTGTCCGCCGTGACGGACCTCCGACAGTGGACGATGTCGTGGATTCGCACCTGGGGAACCCCCACCGTCTTGGCCAAGCGGTACTGGGTGATCCCCAACTCCTCCATAATCTCCGCGAGGTGTTCTCCTGGATGTATCGGTTCGGCGGCGGTCATGATCGTCCTCCTCAGTGGTAATCGGTGACCTCGATCTCCATAGCACCCTGGTCGGTCCAAACGAAGCAGACACGCCACTGGTCGTTGATGCGGATGCTGTACTGGCCCTTGCGGTCTCCCCGCAGGGCTTCGAGTCGGTGAGACGGCGGTACCCTAAGGTCGGCGACGGCCGCAGCCGCCACCACCCGCTGCAATCTCACCCGCGCTCGCCGCTGGATGTCGGACGGCAAGCGCCGAACCCTCCTTGAAGCGCCTCACCGACGGCGATAGTAACGCATCGAGTTACTAACGTCAACGGTAACGCGTCTGAGCACATGCATGCCGAGACCGGGGCCGTCAGCCTGTGGCGGAGTCCTCGGTGGGGCCGGTCTCGTCGGCCGTGTCGTCGGCCATTTCGCCGTCGCTCGTCTCGTCGGTGTCCGCGGCGGCTGCTTCGGGTACCTGATACCAGCCTGAGCCGAACAGCAGGTCGTCGTAGCGGATCACCCATGAGTGCTTCTGGCGGTCCATTCCGTCGCTGGGGTCGGTGAAGTAGTAGTCCACCCACCGGCCGCCGGTACCCGCGGCGAGGATCTCCGGGCCGAACAGCTTGCCGTTGACGTCGGTGTAGCCGGACAGGTCGGTTCCGACTGTGTCAGGGTTGCCGGCGTTGGACAGGATGGTGCCGTCGGGATGGTCGATGAAGACGTACCACTGGCCGTCGACGGTGTCGGGGCTGTTGTAGTACTCGATCACAGCCTCGCGACCGTCGGCCTCGTAGCGCTCGATGGCCTCGATCACGAGGTGCTGGGTGTAGGCCGCCACGTCGCTCTTCGCCGGAACCTCGCCTGAGGGGTGCCAGCCGGAACCGAAGATGAGGTCGTCGTGACGCACCGCCCAGGTGTGCTTCAGCGTGTCCTCGCCTGTCTCCGGGTGCGTGAAGTAGTAGTCGACCCAACGCCCCTCGGCGGTCGCGGCGATGATCTCCTGGCCGTAGTTCTTGCCGGTGACGTCGGTGGCGTTCGAGCGGTCGGTCCCGACGATGTCGGGCCGGTTGGCGTTGGCGAGTGAGATGCCGTCGCTGTCGGCCACGAACACGTACCACTCGCCGTCCAGTGCCGCCGGCGAGTTGAGATGCTCCAGCGTGGCCGCCCGACCCTCGGCGTCGTAGCGCTCGATGGCCTCGGCCACCAGGTAGCGGGCGTAGGCCCGCCCGGCGGCCTGCGGCGGCGCCTCCGCAGCGGCCTCGGCGGACCCCTCGTCCTGGGCGGCGACCCCCACGGCGGTCGCCGCGACGGCGGTGGCCATGGCCAGGATGATCGGCAGAAGGCGGGTGAACTTCACGCTGCTCTCCTCGTTAGGGATGTGGACTCGGCGGGAAAGTCCGCTCCGATGGCGACGCTCTCCCGGGCGGAGGGTCAGGGTACAGCCGCCTCGAACTCTGAGGACCGCGGTAGGCCGGATCGGGCTACGGGCCCGCGCCCTCAGGCGCTGTCGGCGGTCGGCTCGTAGCGGTGCGCCTCGAGTTCGCTGCGGCTGACCCACTCGAGGGTTCGGGCGTGGGTGGCCTCGAGGATGACCGGCGGTGCTTTGCCGGCTTCGAGCGCCTCGGCCCAGCGGGAGGCGCACAGGCACCAGCGGTCACCCGGACCGAGCCCCTCGAAGCCGAACTCGGGACGGGACGTGGACAGGTCGTTGCCCACCGAGGCGGAGAACTCCAGGAACTCCTCGGTCAGCACCGCGCACACCGTGTGCACGCCGAAGTCGCCGGCGTCGGTGTTGCAACACCCGTCGCGGAACCATCCGGTCAACGGGTCGTAGGAACAGGGTTCCAGTTCTTCGCCGAGCACGCTCTCCGCCACAAGTCCAGTCTGCCAGCCTTCGCCGGTGCTCGCTTCGCCGCCGACTCCTCCCCACGCGACGGCCGGTCGGGCCAGCCCGGTTGCGAGACGGTTGGGGGTGTCAGGCGCGACGGTGTCAGTGCCGGAAGGCGCGTTGGCCGGTGAAGACCATGGCGAGGCCCGCGCGGTTGGCGGCCTCGATGACCTCGGCGTCGCGGCGCGACCCGCCGGGCTGGACGACCGCGGTGCAGCCGGCCTCCAGCGCCCCGTCGAGGCCGTCGGCGAACGGGAGGAAGGCGTCGCTGGCGTAGGCGCCGCCGCGACCGCGGTCGCCCGCCTTGGCGGCGGCGATGCGTCCGGCGTCGCGCCGGTTCTGCTGGCCGGCGCCGATCCCGATGGCGCAGCGGTCCTTCGCCACGACGATGGCGTTGGAACTCACCGCCGCCGCGACCCGCCAGGCGAAGACGAGGTCGACCCACTGGCCGTCGCCGGGCGCCCGGTCGGTCACCACCTCCCAGTCCGGTCGGGCGTCATCACCGCCGGCATGGTCAGCCGGTGCGGTCTGCACCAGCAGCGAGTCGCCCAGCGAGCGCAGGTGCAGCTCGGGGGACTCGGGTGCGACGGCCTGCAGGATGCGGAGGTTGCGCTTGGCCCGCAGCCGCTCGAGGGCGTCGGGATCGTAGCCGGGGGCCACGACCACCTCGGTGAACACCTCCGCCAGCGAGGCGGCCGCCTCCTCGCTGACCGGCCGGTTGAGCGCCACGACGCCGCCGAAGGCCGAGGTGGGGTCGCAGGCGTGCACCCGGCGGCAGGCCTCGGCAATGTCGTCGTGCGCGGCGGCCCCGCAGGGGTTGGCGTGCTTGACGACCACCGCAGCAGGGTCGGAGCCGAGGGCGTGCACGAGGCGCCAGGCGGCGTCGCTGTCGTAGACGTTGAGGTACGACATCTGCTTGCCGCCGAGTTGGGAGGCGCTGTCCCACCAACTCACGGTGTCGCCGACGCGGTAGCGAGCCGCCACCTGTTCCGGGTTCTCGCCGTAGCGCAGCACCTCGGCCCGCCGCAGCCGGAGAGACAGCGACGCCGGCAGTGCCTCCGGAGCCGGCCCTGTGCCATCCGCGGCGCCCGGCTCGGGAGCACCGGCGTCCAGCCACGCGACCACGGCCGCGTCGTACCGCGAGCAGTGGGCGAACGCCTTACGCGCCAGGTGACGCCGCAGCGACTCGCTGAGCGAACCCGACCCCTGCATCTCCTCGCCGACGGCGTCGTAGTCGGCAGGGTCCACCACGACACCGACGTGGGCATGGTTCTTGGCGGCGGCGCGCAGCATGGCAACCCCGCCTATGTCGATCATCTCGACCGACGGCGCGGAACCGAACGGGTACAGGTTGCAGACCACCAGGTCGATGGGCGCGGAGCCCGCCGCAGCCAGGTCGGCCATGTGCTCGGGCTTGGAACGGTCGGCCAGGATCCCGCCGTGCACCACCGGGTGCAGCGTCTTCACCCGCCCGTCCAGCATCTCCGGCGCACCGGTCAGCTCGGCGACCTCGGTCACCGCCACACCGCCGTCCCGCAGCACCCCGGCCGTCCCCCCGCTGGAGATGATCTCCCAACCCAGCGCCACCAGCCGCCGCGCCAGATCCACCACCCCCGAACGGTCCGAGACAGAGATCAGCGCCCGCACCCCCCCATTATCGGCCGCCCGCCGCCGGATGTTGGCGTATCGTTGGGCCTTCGAGTGAGGGATGTGCTGATGGGCCGACCCATACTTCTGGACGCATGAACGAGACGCCGACCAACGGCTCGGACCCGCAGCCCGTCGTCCGGCTGCGGGACATCCACAAGTCGTTCGGATCCAACCACGTCCTCAAGGGCATCGACCTCACCGTCCACAAGGGCGAGCACGTCGTGATCTTCGGCCCCTCGGGGTCGGGCAAGTCCACCCTGCTCCGCACGATCAACCTGCTGGAGACCCCCGACTCGGGCTCGGTCTGGTTCGAGGACCAGGAGTACGGCCCCGGCCTCGACGGCGAGGATCTTCCCAAGGGCAAGGCCCGGCTGCTGCGCCAGCAGATCGGCATGGTCTTCCAGCAGTTCAACCTGTTCCCGCACGTCACCGCCCTGGACAACGTTTCTCTGGCCCTCCGCAGGGTGAAGCGGATGCCCCGACCCGACGCCGAGATGCGCGCCGCCGCCTACCTGGACAGGGTGGGACTGCTGGACAAGCTCGGCGCCTACCCCACTCAGCTCTCGGGCGGCCAGCAGCAGCGGGTCGCGATCGCCCGGTCCCTGGTGATGGAACCGAAGGTGATGCTGTTCGACGAGCCCACCTCGGCACTGGACCCCGAGTTGGTGGGCGAGGTGCTCGCGGTGATGCGCAGCCTGGCCGAGTCGGGGATGACCATGGTGGTGGTCACCCACGAGATGGGCTTCGGCGAGGAGGTCGGCGACCTGAACATCTTCATGGATGAAGGCGTCGTGGTGGAACAGGGCGGCCGTGAGCTCTACAAACACGCCCAGGAGCCGCGCACCCAGGCATTCCTGAAGTCGATCCTGTGATGTTCGAACCGGCGATAGACATCCTCGCCCAGGCCAGGTTCCGCCCGGAGTTCATCTGGGACAACCGTCAAATCTTCATCGACGGCGTGTGGCTGACGATCCGCATCGCCCTGGTGGCCTTCGCACTGGCCACCGCACTGGGCTTGGCGGTGGCACTGCTGCGCCTGTCCAAGTCATGGATCATCAGCCCGATCATGGCGACCTACGTGAACGTCTTCCGGGCGATCCCCCTGCTGGTTTTCGTGCTGTTCGTGTACTACGGCGTCGCCATCCACTTCGGGTTCTCGATCACCGCCATCCAGGCAGGCGTCCTGGCGCTGACATTGCAGTACTCGTGCTGGCTGGGAGAGATCTTCCGCAGCGGGATCCAGGCCGTGGCGCACGGGCAACGGCAGGCCGCCATGTCGGTGGGCATGAGCCGTCCCCAGACGTTCTTCCGCGTGGTGATGCCCCAGGCCACCCGCATCGTGGTCCCGCCGACCAGCAACATGTTCATCGGCATGATCAAGGACTCCTCGCTGGTCTACATCATCGGCGTGCCCGAGTTGCTGCGGGTCAGCAATCTGCTGGCCAACCGCACCTTCCGCTACTTCGAGGTGTACCTGGGCACGGTGATCGTCTACCTCATCCTGACCACTGCGGCGTACTTCCTCTTCAAGTACATCGAGCAGCGGTTCCAGCTCGTCGACGTGCTCACATCGAAGGTGCGCTCGCCGTTCGCCCGTGCCCGGAGCCGGCGACTCCGGGCCCTGCAGGAAGCGGTGGCCGAGAGTCGGGGCGTCGATTCGGCGTTGAGGTTGGCCGATTCATAGAGCCACTCAGTAGCCTGTTCACCGATTGATCGGTAGAAGCTCCTAGCGAGTCTTCGCGACTGCCTCACTCAGGGGTTGATGCGCGGGCACTTGTGCTAGACGCCGGTCGCTGAAGCAAAACCCCTGAGGGAGGAGAAGTACATGAGGAGACTCATGAAGTTCATAGTTCCGCTGGTGGCGGTGGCGCTGCTGGCGGCGGCTTGCGGGGACGGCGACGACGACGCGGCACCCGCACCGGCGCCCGCGCCCGAGGCGGCCCCCGCACCGGCACCCGCCGACGACGGAGCCGCGCCCGCGGCGCCCGCCGAGGACGCCGCCCCGGCGCCCGCACCCGCCGCGGAGGAGGACGAGGTCACGCTGAGCCAGGGCGAGTCCGGCTCGGCCGCCCAGGCCACAGTGAGCGGGAACCTGCTGGACGAGATCAAGGATCGTGGAACCCTCAGGGTCGGCATGGTCCTGCAGTTCGAGCCGCAGATGTACATCGACGAGAACGGCGAGCCCGCCGGCTACGACGTGGACCTGATGCACATGCTGGCCGAGGACCTCGGCGTGGAGCTCGAGATCAACGACCTCGAGTTCGAAGCGATGATCCCGGGCGTGCTCGCCCGCCAGTTCGACCTGGCGTCGGTTGGCCTCGTCGGCCGCCCGGCCCGCCTCGAGCAGCTCTGGTTCACGTGCCCGTACGTGCCCTACGGGCAGGTCGTGGTCGTGAACAACGACTCGGCGGTCAAGACCCGGTCGGATCTGAACAGCAGCGACGTCACGATGACCGCTCTCGCCGGCTCCACCGCGGCCAACCTGATCTCCAAAGAGTTCTCCGAGGCCAACCTTGTCGAACTCGACCAGGCACCGGCGTTCCTCGAGGTTGCCTCCGGGCGCGCCGACGCCATCGTGGTGGAGAATTACCTGGCACAGCCTTTCGTGGCCGAGAACCCGACCACCAGCATCCTGGACCCGACCGACCCGTTCCTGGCCGCGGAGTACGGCGCATTTGCCCTGCCGCGTGGCGAGGTCGTGTGGCTCGAGTACCTGAACGGCTGGCTGGGGTACTACATCGCGCGAGGCACCCTCGACGACCTCTACGAGAAGCACATCGACACGAGCCCGGGCATACCCGCCTGCACCTAGGCGAACAACCCTCTAGCACTAGCTAGCAAAACCTAAGAGTCCGGCGCCCCCGGGGGGCGCCGGACTCTCGCGTTAACGGACCGACAGGGCTGCTACCTGGATTCCGGCCTTCGCCGGAATGACGGAACGGCGAGGGAGGGGACGCCGGGGGGCGATTCGCGACGCCTGCGAAGACGACGGAGCGAACGACCACCGGCGGCCCCGACCGGACAGCCGCAGAACGCTGGCGGCCCCCGACCGGACGGAACTACAGGCCCGCGACCACCTCGGCCATGATCTCGCCGGCCTGGGTGGGGTTGCTGCCGACGCGGACGCCGGCGGCGCCGAGAGCCTCGACCTTGGCGGCAGCGGTGCCCTTGCGGCCGGAGACGATGGCGCCGGCGTGGCCCATCTTCTTGCCGGGCGGGGCGGTCATACCGGCGATGTAGGCCACGACCGGCTTGGAGAGGCGCTCGGCGATGAACTCCGCCGCCTCCTCCTCGGCCGATCCGCCGATCTCGCCGATCAGCATGACGGCCTCGGTCTCGGGGTCGTCCTCGAAGGCGGCCAGGCAGTCGATGAAGTTGGTGCCCGGCACCGGATCGCCGCCGATGCCGACGCAGGTGGTGCAGCCGATCCCCTTCTCCTTGAGCTCGTGAAGGGCCTGGTAGGTGAGGGTGCCGGAGCGGCTCACGATGCCCACGGGGCCGCCGGGGCGGGCGATGTGCCCGGCGGTGATGCCGATGTTGCAGTGGCCGGGGCTGATGACGCCGGGACAGTTGGGGCCCAGCAGCCGCACGTCGGGGTGGTGGCGCTGCAGGTGGGCGAAGGTCCGCGCCTCGTCGTGCATGGGCACGCCCTCGGTGATCACCACGATGAAGCGCACGCCGCCCTCAGCGGCCTCGAGCACGGCGCCGGGCACGCCGGGGGCGGGTACGAAGATGCACGAGGCGTCGGCGCCGGTCGCAGCCACCGCGTCGCCCACGTTGGCAAAGATGGGGATGCCGTCCACGTCACTGCCGGCCTTGCGGGGGTGCGTACCGGCCACGACCTGGGTGCCGTAGTCGCGGTTCAGCAGGCCGTAGTAGCGCCCCGCCGACCCGGTGAGGCCCTGGTAGACGACCCGGGTGTTCTCGTCCACGAAGATGCTCACGGCGCGGGCTCCTCGCAGCACGCCGGCTCCTCGCAGCAGGCCGGCTCAGCGGGCGACGCAGCCGCTGCCACTGAGTCGTCGGTCACGGCCGACGCGGCGGCCGTGACTGCCATGCGGGCGGCCTCCACCATGTTGGGGGCGAGGCGCAGCACCTCGGAGAGGTGGGGGCGCAGCATCTCGGTGCCCTCGGCGGCGTTGGTGCCGTCGAGACGCAGGATGATCGGCGAGGCGATGTCCACCCGGCCGAGCGCCTCGATGATGCCGCGGGCCACCTCCTCGCCCTTGGTGATGCCGCCGAAGATGTTGATGAAGATGGAACGCACAGCGGGGTCGCCGTCCACCACCTCCAGGGCTGCGGACATGACGTCGGCGTTGGCGCCGCCGCCGATGTCCAGGAAGTTGGCGGGCACCCCGCCGGCCTCGTCCACGATGTCCACGGTGGCCATGGCCAGCCCGGCGCCGTTGGCGATGACGCCCACGGTGCCGTCGAGGCCCACGTACTGCAGTCCCCTGGCGTGGGCCTCCTGCTCGCGCTCGTCGCGCTCGACGGTCTCGTCGTAGGCGGCGTAGCCGGGGTGGCGGAAGGTTGCGTTCCCGTCGAGGGTGACTTTGGCGTCCAGCACGTGCAGGCGCCCCTCGCCGGTGACGATGAGCGGGTTGACCTCGACGAGGTCGGCGTCGCCCTCCACGTAGGCCCGGTACAGCAGGCTCAGCAGCTCGACGGCCTGTTCGCCGACGGCGGGATTCAGCTTGGCGTCGGCCACCCACCGACGGCAGGCCCCGGCCGTCAGGCCCTCGGTGGGGTCGATGTGGATGCGGGCGATCGCCTCGGGGGCGGTGGCGGCCACCTCCTCGATGTCCACGCCGCCCCGCGCCGAGAGCATCCCGAGGTGCTTGCGGGCCGAGCGGTCGAGGGTGAAACCGGCGTAGTACTCCTCGGCGATGTCGGCGGCCTTCTCGATCCAGAGGCGCCGCACGACGTGGCCGCGGATGTCGAGCCCCAGGATCGCCTCGGCGTGGCGTCGCACCTCGCCCGCGTCGGCGCCCAGCTTGATGCCGCCGGCCTTGCCGCGGCCGCCCACGTGCACCTGCGCCTTCACGACGACCGGGTAGCCGATCCGGTCGGCGGCGGCGACCGCCTCGGTGGGGCTGAAGGCAACCTCACCGGGCGAGGTGGGCAACCCGAAGGAGGCGAAGAACTCCTTGCCCTGGTGTTCGAGAAGGTCCACGTGTTGCCCCTGCGCGCTACCGCCGCTGTCCAGCGGGCGAGCCTAGAGGAACAGGACCGAGGAACCTCCTGGACGTGGCTCGCCTGGGTTGGAGTCGCCGGAAAACCGCAGGCCGGGGCGACTAGACTGAGGTCGTGGCGACGTGGACCGCGCCCGAGTACCACCCGGCCTTCGAGGA
Organism: bacterium; assembly: GCA_026708055.1. NCBI lineage: Bacteria > bacterium. The sequence continues at coordinate 16,321 of JAPOVS010000033.1, forward strand.
GTACTGCGAGACGATTTTCGAGCTGGCCGAGGACGACTTGGACGTCATCCAGGCCCGGATCGCCGATCGCATGGGCATCTCCCGCCCGGCGGTGTCGGAGATGATCCGGCGGATGCAGGATCAGGGCCTCCTCGAGCCCGGCAGGCGCATCACGCTCACCGACGACGGCATGCAGTTGGCACGGCAGGTGGTGCGCCGCCACCGCCTGGCCGAACGCTTTCTGACCGACGTGCTGGGGCTGTCGTGGGCGGAGGCCCACGCCGAGGCCGGCAAGTGGGAGCACGTGCTCTCGCCCCGCGTGGAGGAAGCCATGAGCAAGCTCCTGGGAGGGCCCACCACCTGCCCGCACGGCAACCCGATCCCGGGCTCCGGCTACTCCCCACCGGAGAGCGTGGCGCTCAGCGAGGTGGAGGCCGGCGGCAGTTTCGTGGTGTCGCGCATCACCGAGGAGTTGGAGTTCGTGGACGGGGTGCTGGACTTCCTGGAGGACTCGTCGGTGTGTCCCGGCAACAGCGGGGTCGTGACGTCCAGTCCTCCCGAGGGTCCGACCACGGTCAGCATCGACGGCGAGTCGGTGGAGATCGACCACTACACCAGCGAGCGGCTGCTCGTCGTACCGGTTCCCGCCGGTGCCTGAGACCGGGCGGGCGCCGCCGGTGGCGAGTCCGTCTCTCGCCTGCGTAATCGATCCGGACTTCGCCCCCGGTGTCCCCCACCCTCGCTGGTTCGTCCTGGCCAGGGCGGGTTCAGGCGAGTTCGGAGCGTCTTAGCACCAGCAGCCAGGTCAGAACACCGGCGGCGGCCACCAGCACGAGCGACTCCACGCCGGCCTGTGCCAGGAAGAGCGATTCGGTGGAGTTCCAGATGTCGGCGGACAGCATCGGCAGGTTGGTGGGGCGCAGCAGCAGCGTCAGCGGCAGTTCCTTCATGACCGACAGGAACACCAGGCCCCCGGCGGCCAGCAGGCCCGGCGCCATGAGCGGCAACTCGACGGTGCGCAGGCGCCTCCAGCGCCGGGCGCCCAGCATGCGGGCGCTCTCGCTGAGACGCCGGGGCACGGCGCCGACGGCCACCCGCCCGGCACCGGCGGCCTGCGCCCCGAACAGCAGCACGTAGCCCGCCAGCAGCAGCGGCAGGGTCTGGTAGATGTGCTCGGCGAACGGCACCTGCAGCGCCCAGAAGACCAGCGCCAGGGCGACCACGACACCCGGCAGGGCGAATCCGGCGGTCACGACGACGTTGGT
>JAPOVS010000034.1 GCA_026708055.1 bacterium
CGTGGCGGACGGCGAAGCGGCGGCCGGTCGTGGCCTCCAGCACGCTTCCGCTCCCGGCGGAGAGCAGCCCGTGTGCGTCCTCGACGACGAGCGTGTGCCCGGCTTCGAGCGCCTCGTACGGTCCCGGACCGGCGAAGGTGAGGGGCAGGACGCCGAAGAGAACGAGGTTCTCGCGGTGTATCCGTGCGTAGGCCAGGGCGATGACCACGCGCAGCCCCAAGGACCGGGGTGCCAGCGCCGCCTGCTCCCGGCTGGAGCCCTGGCCGTAGTTCAGCCCGCCGATCACGGCGTGGTCTCCGGTGGAGCGGGCCCGCTCGGGATAAGTGGGATCGACGCCCTCGAAGGCGAAGTCGCCCAGCCGCTCCACGTTCGACCAGAGCGGCATGGCGCGAGGCCCCGCTGGCAGGATCTCGTCGGTGGAGACGTCGTCGCCCATCTTCAGCAGCACGGGGACCCTCAGCTGCTCCGGCAGCGCCTCGAAACGGGGCAGCGGCGGATGGTTGGCTCCCTTGGCGAGCGGCACCCGGCGGGCCCGCTCGGCGGGCAGGGGAGGCACCAGCAGGTCGTGGTTGGTGAGCCATTCGTCGGGTTCGTCGATGCTTGGTGCCGCCGGTCCGAGCGTCCGCGGGTCGGTGAGGACGCCTGTGAGGGCCGAGGCCGCCGCCGTCTCGGGGCTCACCAGGTACACCCGGTCGTCGGCGGTGCCGGACCGGCCCGGGAAGTTGCGGGGCACGGTGCGCAGGCTGATCCGGCCGGGCGCCGGCGCCTGTCCCATGCCGGGACAGCCGTTGCACCCCGCCTGGTGCAGGCGCGCGCCGGCCGCCAGGAGCGCTGCGATGTGGCCCGCGCGGGCGAGGTTGCCGAGGGCCTCGCGGCTGGCCGGGTTGATGTCGAAGGAGACGCGGTCGTGCACCGTCCGGCCCGCCACGATCGCAGCGGCCACGGCCAGGTCGCGGAAGGCGGGGTTCGCCGACGAGCCGACGTAGGACTGGTGGATCTCGGCGCCGGCGGCCTCGGCGACCGGCACGACGTTGCCGGGGCTCGGCGGCAACGCCACGAGCGGCTCGACGGTACCCAGATCGATCTCGGTCAGGTGGTCGTAGTCGGCGTCGGGCTCGGCGTCGAGCCGGCGCCAGTCCCCGCCGCGGCCCTGGCGGGCGAGGTAGCGGCGCACCTCGTCGTCGGAGCCGAAGATCGAGGTCGTGGCCCCCATCTCGGCCCCCATGTGGGCGATCACGTGGCGGTCCCACACCGACAGCCCGGCCACACCCGGACCGTGGTACTCGATGAGCCGGCCCACCGCACCGTCGGTGCCGTGGCGGCGTAGCATCTCCAGGATCACATCCTTGGCGCTCACCCAGGGACCGAGTCGCCCCACGAGGCGGACACCCCAGATCTCCGGCATCGTCACATGCAGCGGCTCGCCGGCCAGAACGAGCGCGACTGCCAGCCCGCCGGCGCCGATCGCCAGCATCCCGAGAGCGCCCGCTGCGCAGGTGTGGCTGTCCGAGCCGACCAGGCAGGCGCCGGGCCGGCCGAAGGACTGCTGGTGCACGGCGTGGCAGATGCCGTTGCCGGCCCTGCTGAACCAGAGCCCGTAGCGCTCGCAGGCGCTGCGCGTCATGAGGTGATCGGCGGGGTTGCGTTCGTCGGCCTGCAGCAGCAGGTGATCCACGTACCCGACGGCCAGATCCACCTGCGCCCGGTCAACCCCCATGGCCTCGAGTTCGAGCGCGATGAGAGGCCCGACCGAGTCGTCGATGAACACCTGATCAGCAGCGAGGGCGATCTCGGTACCGGCGACCGGTGTTCCGGCGACCAGGTGCGACTCGATGAGTCGGCGTGCGAGCGATCGTCCCATGGACAGGCCCTAGGAGTGTGCCGGACAACCCGTCCGCGAGCGCGAACCGGGCCACCGGAAAGTGGACTCCGGTCCTGGATCGAGTCCAGGGCCGGCTCCCCGTCGGAATGACTGGAGGGAGTCTCGCAGCACTGTTCAGCGGACTCCTAGCGCCCCTGCAGGCCGTAGCGCTCGTCGAATCGCGGATCCCGCGTGCAGCGCACCTGTCGCTCGGCCTCCCGGTCGAGCACCTCGGCGAGCGGGAGGCGCAGCCCGTCGTTGAGGTTCTGCTTCATGGCGACGAGCGCGCCGGGAGCGGCCGAGAGCAGGCGTTCGGCAACCCTCTGGGCGTGGGGGAGCAGCTCGTCGTCGGACACCACCTCCGACACCAACCCGATGCGCTCCGCCTCGGGCGCCTCGACGACTTCGGACAGCAGGTAGAGCTCGCGCGCCTTGGCGGGACCCAGCACCCAGCCCATCGTCGCCGTGCCGCCGAAGTCGCCCGAGAGGCCCACCCTGGCGAACGCCGTCACGAACCGGGCCGATGCCGCGGCGTAGCGCAGGTCGCAGGCGCAGACCAGTGACAGAGCGCCCCCGGCGCACGGGCCGTTGACCGCCGCGATGGTGACGGCGCCCATCTCGTGCAGCAGCAGCGAGGACTCCATGAAGCGCCGCAGCAGAGCGGTGTCGGCCTCCAGGCTCACGCCCCACGGCTCGCCGGTCTCGTCGCGGTCGCCGCCCGCCGAGAATGCCCGGCCGGCGCCGGAAAGGATGACGACCCTCACCGCGGGGTCGCCCGCAACCCGTTCCAGAGTCTCGGTGAGCGCTCCCAGCAGCCCGGTGCTCAGCGCGTTGAGCCGCTCGGGCCGGTTGAGCGTCACATGCGCGATGCCGCCGGCGGTCTCCACCAGGACAGGTTCGGTGCCCTCCTGCGGGGTCGCCGCCCGGCCCCCGGAAGTCCCGGGCCGCTCCGGCGGTGCGGGTTCAGCCACCGAGGTTCGCTCCATGGGCCCTACCGTCGGTGCCGCCGACACCGTCAACCGGGCTGCTCCGGGAGCGGTCCGCCTGGACGGATGCCCGCAACTCCGCCGTTGCGGCCTCGTCTACCTGGAGGTCCCCGGTCAGGGCGACGCCGTAGTGGCGCCGCGCCGCCTCCGGCGACACGAGCCCGCCGCGCACGTCGCGGAGCACTGACTCGACGGGGCGCTGGAGGGGGTCGCCCAGCCCGCCCGCACCCGCGGTGATGAACGCCAGGGAGTCGCCGGCCTCCACGGCCACCACGTCGCACTTGGACGGCAGATCCTCGGTCTCCCCGCCGGCGCGGTGAAGCAGCTTGCGGCTGAGGTCGCCGGGCAGGCCGCCGGCCCATCCCCAGGGCCGGCTCTGCCAGCGGTCGTCCTGGATGGTGATCTCGCCGTCGCTGTCGAAGCGGTACACCTTCTCCACCCCGTTGCCGCCTCGATGGTGCCCAGGCCCGCCGCTGTCGGGGATCGAGCGATACCTCTGCACCGTTACCGGGAAGTAGCTCTCGATGTACTCGGTGGGGATGTTGGTGAACAGCGGCCACCAGGAATGCCCGTCCATGCCGTCGCCCGCCGGGCGGCCGGGAAGCCCCCCGTAGCTGATCTCGCCGAGCTGGAAGTACTCGCCGCGGTCGTCGGTGCCGCTGTAGGTCAGCGCGGGGCTGGACCCGTAGCCCGCGCCGGCGGCGAACTCGGGGGCGCAGAGCGCCAGCACGCCCTGGATGACGTCGAAGTGCCGGGCGAGGGTGATGTTCAGCAGGCCCAGGGGGGCGGGGAACTCGGGACTCACGAGCGAACCGGGCGCCAGGATCACCTCGATCAGGTCGTGGAACCCCTCGTTGAACGAGATCTCGGGGTCGAAGGCCATGATGAGGTAGATCCCCACGAACATCTTGAACATTCCCTCGTGGGTGGCGAGGTTGATGGGGCCGGGCGCCTGGGGATCGGTGCCCGTCCAGTCGAAGTAGGCCTTCTCGCCCTCCCGCCACACCGTGAGTCTCATCTCGAAGGGTCCGTTGCCCTGACCGTCGTCGTCCACCACATCGCCGAAGCTCACCGGTTCGGTGGGGATGTGGCGGGCGATGATGGCGGCCATGGCGTCACGCGTGCGCTGCAGCAGGGCGTCGCAGGCGCGGCGGTAGGTGTCGGCGCCGAATCGGGCGCACAGATCCTGAACCCGCGTGGCGGCCGTACGGCAGGCGGCGACCAGAGCCATGAGATCGGCCTCGTTCATCTCCGGTGTGCGGCTGTTGTTACAGATGATCCGGAGCACGTCGGCGTTCAGGCGGTCCTCGGCGAAGAGCTTCACCGGCGGGATGCGGATGCCCTCGTCCCAGATGGACGTGGCGGTGGCGGCCATGCTGCCGGGCACGGTGCCGCCGCAGTCCAGCACGTGCCCGAACATGGAGGCGTAACCCACCCGTTCGCCGTCGAAGTCGATGGGGGACAGCACCAACCAGTCCGGCGTGTGCTGGATGGCGCCGCCGCACAGGTAGGGGTCGCTCTGCAGGATGACGTCGCCGCTGCGGATCTCGTCACCGAACGTCTCCAGCAGCAGCGGTACGTACGAGCCGAACTGGCCCACGAGCATGTTGCCGGCGGCGTCGGTGACGAGGGGGAACTCGTCGTGCTGCTCGCGGATGATCGGCGACATCGCCGACTGGAGCACCACGGCGTCCATCTCCTCGCGGATGTTCAGGAGCGCGCTCTCGATGATCTCCAGCGTCGCCAGATCGACCGAGGCGTCGGGGTCGCTCACGCGGGCTCCTCGGAGGTGATCAGCAGGTTCGGCATTCGCGTCGTAGGGCCAGCCGACGGCCGTGTGCGTCATGTGAACTCCTCGGGGGTGATCAGCAGGTTCGACCAGGCGTCCGTGACGGCGACGTGGCCGGGAAACACGAACGTGGTCGTGTCGGTCTGGGTGATGATGGCCGGCCCGGAGACCGCGTCGCCCGGCCGCAGGTGGTCGCGCTCGTAGACGCCCGCCTCGGTCCAGCCGCCCTGCTGGTAGACCTGCTCGGTCGAGGCCCGCGCATGATCGCCGTCGCCGCGTACCGCGGCCCGGGGTTTGGGCGCGATGTACGCGGCCGGGCCGCGCGCTTCGACGCGCACGTTGACGATCTCGATCGGGGCATCGGGAATGAACTCATAGAGCCGGTGGTGCTCGGTCCGGAAGATGTCCGCCAGGGCCTCCAGCCGGATGTCGCCACCGCGGTCCACCGGTACGTCGACCTCGATCTCGTAACCCTGGCGGAGGAACCGGAGGTCGCAGGAATGCGCGAGCGTGCCACCGGTGAGGCCCTGGGCGGCCAACCAACCCTCCGCCCGGTCCACCAACTCCCCGAACGCCTCGGCGGCCTCGCTGCGGTCGTCGTCCCGCAGTTCGGTGATCAGCGTGCGGCTGAAGGTGTTGCGATGGCCGACCGTGTGGTAGCCGTATGCGGACAGCACCCCCGGGGCGGGCGGCACCAGCACCGGGAAGCAGCCGAGCAGTGCCGCCAGGGCGTTGCCGTGCAACGGACCGGCACCGCCGAAGGCGACGAGGGCGTAGTCGCGCGGGTCGAGGCCGCGCTCCACCGAGATGATCCGGAGCGCGCCGGCCATCTTCTCGTTGGCGATGTCCACGACGGCCTTTGCGGTCTCCTGCGGGGTCAGTCCGAGGGGGGAGCCGAGCAGGTGCAACGCCCGCTCGGCGGCGTCGCGGTCGAGTGTGATCTCGCCGCCGAGCAGGCCGGCCGGCAACCGGCCCAGGACGAGGTTGGCGTCGGTGACGGTCGGCTCGGCGCCCCCCTGCCCGTAGCACACCGGCCCCGGATCGGCCCCGGCGGAGCGGGGGCCGACGCGCAGGCCGCGCAGCAACTCGGGCACGAAGGCGATCGAGCCGCCCCCGGCGCCGATGCTGCGGACGTCCAGGCTCGGTGACCGGACCGGTAGATCTCCCACGACCGTGTCGCGGGAGATCTGGGCTGTCCCGGCGGTGCAGAGCGAGACGTCGGTGGACGTGCCGCCCATGTCGAGCGTGAGGATGTCGTCGAGACCGCTGGCTGTGGCTACCGCCAGCGCCCCGGCGACCCCGCCCGAGGGGCCCGAGATGATCGTCTCGACCGGCCGGACGGCGGCGGCTTCGCTGGACATCAGCCCGCCGTCGGAGCGGACGATGTTCACGGCGCAGTCCACGCCGTCGGCGCGCAGCCGGTCACCGAAGTCGGCCAGCGAGCGCGACACGGACGGCGAGATGTAGGTGTTGACGACCGCCGTCATGGCCCGCTCGTACTCGCGGTACTCGGGGAGCACCTCGTGCGACAGCGTCACGTGGAGGTCCGGTGCCACCTCCTCGGCGATGCGGCGCACCTCCAACTCGTGTGACGCGTTGGCGTAGCTGTGCAGGAAGACCACGGCGATGGCCTCGACTCCGCGTGCTGCCATGTCGCCGACGGCGCCGCGGGTGGCCTCGACGTCCAGGGGGATCTCGACGGTCCCGTCCGAGCGCACCCGTTCGGGGATCTCTCGGGTCAGCTCGAGGGGCACCAGCGGGTCGGGCTTCACCCAGTTCAACCAGCCGACCAGCGGCCCCGGCGTCTGCGAGCGGGCTAGGTGGAGAATCTGCCCGAACCCTGCCGTCGTCACCAGGCCGATGCGGGCGCCCTGGCGGGTCAGCAGGACGTTCAGAGCGGCCGTCGAGCCGTAGTGCATGGCGACGATGTCGCCGCGGGCGGTGCCGCTGTTCTCGCAGACGCGGGCGATGCCGGCCAGGACCGCCTCGGTGGGATCGGCCGCGGAGGGGGTCTTGGCGATCCACGTGTGCCCGGAGGCGGTGTCCGTCAGGACGAGGTCGGTGAACGTGCCGCCGGCGTCGACCGCGAGCGAGAGGCTCATGGCCTGCCGTCTCGACCCGCGCCGGCGAAGAGACTCATCGGCGATCCTCCGGCAGAAGCAAGCCGAGCGCCGGGAACTGGATTCCGGCCCTGGATTGAGTCCAGGACAGGCTCTTCGCCGGAATGACGAGGCTGGGCAGCGGAGTTGCGAGCGCCGGGAACTGGATTCCGGCCCCGGATCGGGGTCCGGGACATGCCTTCGCCGGAATGACGAGGCTGGGCAGCCGAGTTGCGAGCGGCATGCTCACTGGCTTCCGAGGTCCGCGAGTCTCGCCAGGACGGCGTCCAGATCCACGACATCGCCGTACTTGGCGTCGATGTCGAAGAGGTTGGCGTCGTGGGGCTCGGCGGCGATGTCGGCGACGCACTGGCGGGGAACGATCGTCCGGAAGCCGCTCTGCATCGAGTCGATCGCCGAGGCGCGCACGCACCCGCTCGTCGTACACCCCGCCAGGATCACCGTGTCAACGCCCAGGCCCGTGAGGTACGACGCCACCGTGGTGCCGAAGAAGGCGCTGGCGAAACTCTTGACGACGACCGGCTCGCCGGGTCGGCGCCCGAGGCGCTCGTCGAGTTCGACCGTCTCGCTGCCGGCCACCGCGTACTTCAATGTCGGGCACTTGTCGATGAACCGGCCGGCGTCCCGTGCCGGATCGTCGTAGGCGACAACCGTGTACACGATCGGCACCCCGCGCGAGCGGGCGGCTGCCAGGAGCCTCGCTGTCGCTTCGATGGCGTCGGAGAAGTCGCCCCCACCCGGGATGGACGGATCGACGAAGCAGCGCTGGAAGTCCACGACGACCACGGCGGCGCGGCCGCCGAAGCCGACGCGGCCACCGAGTTCGGCCTGCTCGTAGATCCGGTGCTTGTCCTCCATGCGGATCAGATCTTCTCACGCATCGGCGTGCGAGAAGTTTCCGGGCCAGGAACCGTTCTCTTCGCCCCACCATGGATTCCGGCCTTCCCCGGAATGACCGGCGGGTTCCCTCGCGCCATTACTCCGCAGTGTTCGGGGCGGCGTACCTGCGTTCCGTCTCCCGCCAGTCGTCGAGCCCGACGAACGTGTTGAAGGCGTCGAATCCGGTGAGGAGGTCGCGCAGTTCATCGGGCGAGTCGATCTCCGCGAGTCGTTCGTAGAACCCTGCGGCGGCTCGGTGGACCGCCAGTGCCACGTCGGCGAAGAGGATCCAGGCGAAGCCGAGTTCCTCGAGCAGGCGGCGGGAGACGTGCGGGGTTCTGCCCTCGTAAGCCCAGTTGAACAGCTGCGGCCCGGGCGACTCCGTGGCGATGCGGCGGATCTCGTCGACCGACTCGGGGGCCTCCACGAAGAGCACATCCGCGCCGGCGGACGCGTAGGCGTGCGCCCGCTCGAGGGCGGCGTCGAGGCCCTCGGGCGCACGGGCGTCGGTGCGAGCGATGATCACGAAGTCCTCATCACGGCGGGCGTCGACCGCCGCGGCGATCTTGACGACCATCTCGGCGGTCGGGATCACCGCCTTGTGGGCCATGTGGCCGCAGCGCTTGGGCGTGACCTGGTCCTCGAGGTGCAATCCCGCGGCTCCGGCCGTCTCCAGCGCCCGCACGGTGCGCATCACGTTGAGCGGGTTGCCGTAGCCGCAGTCGGCATCGGCGATCACGGGGCGCTCGACGGCGTCGCAGATCCGGCGCGTGGCCTCGACCGTCTCCGTCATGGTCACGAGGCCGATGTCGGGACCGCCGGTGAGCGCCGCGGCCGACCCGAACCCCGTGACGTGCAGGATCTCGAACCCAGCGGCCTCGGCGGTGCGGGCGGTCAGCGCGTCGTAGGCGCTGACGACCAGCCTGCTGTCGCCGTCGCCGAGCGTGCCGCGCAGCGTCGCGGCAGGTGTCACCGGAGGCTCTCCGCGCCGCGCGGGAGATCCCCTGTGGCACGGCGCCGGGCGCCCCGCGGCGGCACGGCCTCCATGCGCCGGCGGGGCGCTGTGATCAGGTCGCCCGCCCGCGGGGTGCCCCCGTCATGGGGTGACGTCCTGCAGGTAGAGGGCGCCGAGCGGGTTGGGTGCAACGCCGCCGTACTCGCCGAGGTGCACCCACGGCAGCACGGTCTCGACCAGCGGCACGTACGGCACGTCGCTGGCCAGCAACGACTGCATCTTCGACAGCAGGGCGTCCCGGGCCGGCCCGAGGGGCTCGGCCACGATCCGGCCGAGCAGGTCGTCCACCGCCTCGCTGCCGTAGCCCTCGAGCTTGACCGACATCGGTCCGACGGCCAGCAGCAGGAAGTAGGCGACGTCGTTCACCAGCGGCCGGGTTCCGAAGAGCCAGGCCTCCAGTTCGCCGCCGCGGGTTGCGGTGTTGAAGTCGGCCGGCGAGCTGATCAGGTCGATGTTGACGCCGATGCCCACGTCGCGCAGCTGATCCTGGATCAGCACGGCCACCTGCTCGGCGTAGGGCCCCGGACCCGAGCTGGGGTTGATCGACAGCGTGAAGTCGAAGCCGTCGGCCAGCCCCGCCTCGGCGAGCAGCGCCCTCGCCGCCTCCGGGTCGTGGCGGGCCGCCACGTCGGTCGGCGGATCGGGCTGCGGGATCGCCGTCGAGATCGGGTAGAGCCCGGGCTTGCCGAGACCGGCGTACGCCCCGGCGATGAGGGCGTCACGGTCGATGGCCAGCGAGATGGCCTGGCGCACGCGCACGTCGTCGAACGGCGCGAAGCGGGTATTGAGCGACAGCTTGTCCAGGTTCACGTCCAGCCCGGCGATCGGATCGATGCCGTCGCCGCCGGCCGCCACGACGCTCTGGAACAGGTCGAATGTGAGGCCGCCCACGAAGTCCACCTCGCCGGAGCCCACCAGTAGCATGCGGTTGCCGGCGTCGGGCACTGCCCGCATGACCACGTTCTCGATGGCCACGCTGCCGGCGTTCCAGTAGTTCGGGTTCTTGGTGAGACGGATCTCCTCGCCGGGGATCATGGACTCCACCTGGTAGGCGCCGTAGCTGGCCGAGTTGGTGGCCATCCACTCCTGTGCCCACGGGTCCTCGTCGGTGGCGTGGGCCTGCGCCTCGACGCTGTCGATGATGCCCATGCCGTACCAGGTGAGGACCGGCAGCGTGAGTGAGTTGGCCGACGGCGCCACGAGCCGGAAGGTGCGGTCGTCGATCACCTCGATCGGGTTCTCGCGGTCGATGCCGCCGACGCTCAGCAGGAACGGCGTGATGAAGTCGGTCTCCAGGCCTCGCTGGAAGGTCCACAGCACGTCCGAGGCCGTCGCATGGTTGCCTGCCGGGCTGAGCGCCTCGCGCAGCGTGAAGACATAGCTGCCGCTGTCCTCCTGCGTCCAGGATTCGGCCAGTTCGGGCTGCAGGTCGGCCGGACCCTGCAATGCCGTGGCCCCGGCGGGCAGCGGCACGTAGCGCACCAGCGTGCTCACCACGCTCTGGGTGGTCTCCCCGGTCGGCCGGCCCTGGTACACCGCCGGGTCGACGTTGGACGGGACGGCCGGGAAGATCATCGTGAACGTCACCGGCTCGGGTTCCGGCGGGGGAGGTGGCGGCGGTGGCGGGTCGGGCGCGGCTGCGGCCTCAGCCTCTGCTGCCGCCTCCTCGGCTGCGGCCCGGGCCTCCTCGGCCTCGGCCCGGGCCTCCTCGGCCTCGGCTTGGGCGGCTGCGGCCTCGGCTTGGGCGGCTGCGGCCTCGGCCTGGGCGGCTGCGGCCGCGTCCTGCGCCTCCGCCAGCGCCGCTCGCGCCGCCTCGACGGCGTCCTCGTTGCCCTCGGCGGTGGCCTGGGCCAACTCGGCGGCGGCGATCGCCTCCTGCGCTCGGGCCGCGGCCGCCGAGGCTTCAGCGTCCGCCGCGGCCGCGGCGGCGTCGGCGGCGGAGGCAGCGCTGTCGGCGGCGGAGGCCTCCGAGCGTGCCGCCTGCGCCTCGGCCAAGGCGTCCGCAGCGGCAGCGGCTGCGGCGTCGGCCTCGCCGGTCTCGGCCTCCGCGCATGCCGCGGCCACGAGCGCGAGCGCGGCTGCGAGCGCGGCAAGTCGATAGCTGATCTTCCGTGGCCTCATCGGGCAATCTCCCCCTCTGGACGAATGGAAATCGCCGGACACCTTACGCGCTGGCGCCCGGTCGTTCCCGTGGAAGCTCGTGCGCACTGTCGGGCCGTCCGGGCAGCGACCCCGGTGGCGCTCCCGCGGCCTCCGTCCCGTCGTTCCGGCGGAAGCCGGAACCCATCGGTCTGCGACCGGGCTCACCATGACCGGCGGGGCCTACGAGCCGGTCAGGAATTCGTCGTAGAGCGCGGCCGCTCCGGCGATGTCGTCGGGAAGGGCATCCCAGCGGCCGCCGGGGACGAGGCCTGCCGCCTCGGCGCTGTGGGCTTGCAGCGGGTCGTCGGGATGTGCGGCGATCAGCGTCGGAACACCGACCTGCGGGAGGCGGTCGGCGGTCGGGTAGGCGAGCGCGGCCCGGTACGGGAGGTGGTAGGTGTCGAGCCGCTTGGCGACTTCTACGAAGCCGCGGTGGAAGGCCGGCAGTTCGACCATCGGGACCCAGCGGATGCCGTCGCGGGTGCGCCGGAACCACGGCCAGTAGGTGGTGAACGCCCGGCGGAAGTGCCACGCCGCCAGCAGGTGCGTGCCGTCCCAGGTCGGCTCGAACGTGGGGAGGTAGCTGGCCAAGAGCTCGGCGCGGGGCAGGAGGTCGGGCCGGTCGCCGTCATCGAACATGGTGACGCCCTCGAGGATCAGCCGGTGGATTCCGGGGCGAGCCAGGGCGACGTCGGTGGCGATCAGCGCGCCGGTATGCGTGCCGTAGAGGTCGAGTTCGCCGACCTCCAGGACGTCCAGGGCCTCGTTGACGATGGCCGCGAACTCCCCGATGTCGAACGGCCCGTCGCCGGGGGGCGGGTCGGAGTCGCCGTTGCCGGCCGTGTCGAGGGCGATCACAGGACGGTCCCCGGCCAACTCCCGCATCAGGGGTTCCAGCAGTGCCGACGATGTCGGCGAGGCGTGGAGCATGACGAGCGGCCGGCCGGTGCCGGCTGTCCGGCGCACCAGCAGTTGGCCGCTAGTGGTCGTCAGGTAGCCGCGTTCGATGGCTCTCGCCGCCGATGTTCGCGCCGGGATCTGCAGCGAGCGATCGGCACTGCCGGTCGCATCGAAGAGTGCGCGCAACTGCGACCACCGGTCCGGGCCAGGCGGCAGGTCGATCACCGTTCCGTGCCGGCCGGGCGCCGGAATACGCCCGCCGGGCGGCGTGAGCGGGTCGGCGGGGGACGTGACCAGAGTCCATGGGATCTCGAGCCGGCTCAGCGAGCCGGCCGCTGAGTGGGCGAAGGCGGCGCGGAGCCCGTCCCCGTAGCCATCGCCGGCGCGGAGCACGTCGGCGGCTCGGCGTTGCAGCACGCCGGGTGGCGGCTCGTCGGCGTCCAGGCGTGTCTCCGCCCCCGGCCAGTACCACGGCCGGAACAGGGATTGCTCGTGGCACCACCACCAGATGGCGGCGATGTGGGTCCCGTCCCACGACGGGTCGAGCCGGGGACAGAACCGCGCCGCCAACTCGCTCCTCTGCGAGTCTTCCAGGAGGGGGAGTTGGTCGAGGACCACGTCGGCGACCCGCTCGGGGTGCTGGACCGCGACCTCCAGAGCGACCTGTGCCCCGGTACCGGTGCCGTAGAGATGGCAGCGGTCGATGCCCAGGGCGCCGAGGTTCTCCGCCACGGCGTCGGCGTAGTCACCGAGGGTGGGGGGGCCGCCCAGGGAGTGCGAGTTGCCACAGCCGGGGAGATCCAACACGACGACCGTGAACTCGCCGGCCAGCGCCTCCGCGAGGGGGGCCAGCGATCCCGCCGACCACGGGAAGGATGGCAGGAGCACCACGACCGGCCCCGATCCGCTGCGCAGGTAGTGGAACTCCCGGCCGGCCACGTCGGCGAAGTGCCGGGACAGACCGCTGGGATGTGACGCCGCGCCCTCTGTCACGGGCGGACCGCCGGGTCGGGCCGGAAGCGGCTCGGGACTCCGTGGGCATCGGGTGTCGCTCCGGCTGAGAGCCTGCGGCGCGCTCGGCTCCGAGAGGGATCGCCTCGCCCGCTCGTCGCCGCGACGGGGGCCGGAAAACACGACGGGGCGCCTCGTCCGGCACCGCCGCCGGCGCGTCCCGTGCTCCCGCCGCGGCGTGCGGGGCCGTCCTCGATCACCGGAGCGCCGGCGGCGGCTCGTAGCCGCCGGTCACGTCGGTGAGGCGCCGGGCGAAGTCGATGGTGCTGCGATCGTGCAGGTACGGGCCGACGATCTGGATGCCGACCGGCAGGCTGTCGGATGCGAGGCCAACCGGGGCGACGGTCGCGGGCAGCCCCGCCATGCTCGCCATGCCCGGCCAGATGATCTGATCCCAGTAGTCGCGGACCTCGCCGTTGACGGTGATCGTCCGGTGGTTGATGTTGGAGTGGTCGTGCGGGATGGCGGTCGTCGGAACCGTGGGGCACAGCAGGATGTCGCAGTCCCTGAAGAAGTCGCGCCAGCGTTCCCGGTAGCCGGCGCGCTCCTCGTCGGCGGCGAGCCAGTCACGGTGCCGGGCGGTGCCGTCGCGCAGGTAGCGGGCGTTGCGCCCGTCGTCGTCGGGTGCCAGTTCCTCGGCCTTCGCTAGGAGGGTGCCGTAGACCCGGTTGGCGAGCCCCGCGGTCGTGGCGGCGTAGAGCAGGCGCTGGTAGGTGCGGTGGGCGTCGGCGAGGGTGAAGTCGGGCCGCAGCCGCGCGTCGATCGCAGCGCCCGCGCTGGCCAGCGCGTCGACGGCGTCGCTGAGGACGGCGCCGACGGCGCTCTCGACGGGGCACGCCGGATCCTCCAGCCACACCGCGACGCGGTAGTCAGCGAGTGCCCGCCCTCGCGGAGGCGGCAACGCCAGGTGCCAGGCGGCGCCGTCGGCCTCGTCGGGACCGGCGAGCACGTCCAGTGCCAGCGCCAAGTCCTCCGCAGCACGTCCCAGCGGCCCGACGACGGCGAGATCCACGGGGCTCAGCGCCCCCGGTGGCGGGGGGATGTGCCCGCGGGTCGGGATGATGCCGAAGCTGGGCTTGTGCCCGTAAATGCCGCAGTAGTGCGCCGGGTTCCGGATCGAACCCCCGATGTCGCTGCCGAGCTCCAGCGCCGTCAGCCCGGCGGTCAGCGCAGCGGCCGAGCCGCCCGACGAACCGCCCGGTGACCGGTCGGTGTTCCACGGGTTGCCGGTCGTGCCGAAGACCACGTTCTCGCTCTGGGCGTCGCCGCCGTAGAGGGGGCAGTTCGTCTTGCCGAACACGATGGCCCCGGCGGCCTTCAGGCGGGCGACGGCGGTCGCGTCCCGATCCGGCACGTGCCCGCCCAGCCAGGGGGCCCCCGCCGTCGTGCGCAGCCCCTCGGTCTCGATGGTGTCCTTGATCGTGATCGGCAATCCGTGCATCGCCCCGGCCGTCTCGCCGCGGGCCAGTGCGGTATCGGCCTCGGCCGCCAGCCGTCGCGCCCGCTCAGCATCCAGCGTCACAACCGCGTTCAGAGCCGGATCGGCTACGTCGATCCGGCTCAGGTAGAGGTCCAGCAACTCCCGGCTCGACACCTCACCGGCCTTGAGCGCGGCCACGAGACGTGCGGCACCTGCGTGCGCCCAGTCGGCCATCGCCCCACGATATGCGCCCGGCGCGCGGAGACCCGGGGTTGAGCACCCTGTGGAGAGCGCCGGAACGTTGCGCCCGGCTACCGCTCAGGCACTGCAGGCCGCGGCCGGCGGGGCGCCGCCACCGCCGCGCGCCGGCGGCCCACGGGTCACCGCGACCACCGCCCGCCGGTGCCTATGGCAGGACCCAACAGCTAGCGTTGCCCGCGTGGCGGCGGAGGAGATGACACCGGACGGCCTGCTCTGGACGCCGCTGCGGATCGGCGCCACGACGGTGAAGAACCGGATCATGCTGTCGCCTCACCGCCAGGCCTACGGCGACGACAACCAGCCCACCGACCGCATGATCGCCTACTACGTCGAGCGGGCCAAGGGTGGTGTGGCGCTGGTCGACGGGGAGTCCACGTCGGTGAGCCGGCGCCTTGCCCGTGCCAGTGCCGAGTCCGGGCCGTCGGGGTGGCGCCTCACCGCCTGGGAGGAGCGGGTGATCCCGGCCTTCGCCCGGCTCGCCGAGGCGCTGCACGCCCACGACTGCAAGATCTTCATGGAGTTCAGCACGTTCGGCGTGAACCAGGGCGCCCGCATCGACTTCGACGACTGGTACCCGGTGCGGGGACCCTCGCGGGTGCCATCGCCGGGTGGTACCGAGATCCCCTGGGAGATGGACCAGGAATACATCGACGAACTCGTGGAGGACTACGGCCGCTCGGCGGCCAACATGAAGCGCGCCAACATCGACGGTGTCGAGGTTCATGCCGCGCACGGCTACCTGCCGATGCAGTTCCTGAGCCCGGCGTTCAACAAGCGCAGCGACCGTTACGGCGGCTCGCCGCGGCGCAACGCGCAGCTCCTCGTCGAGATCGGCGAGAGCATCCGCTCCCAGGTCGGCGACGACTACACGGTCGGCATGCGCTTCTCCTTCGACGAGTACATCGGCGACGCCGGCGTCACCCCCGAACTGGCCGAGGAGTACCTCGACATCTTCGCCGCCACGGGCTTCTATGACTTCTTCAGCATCTCCAGCGGCAGCTACCACAGCTTCCACTACGCCGTGCCGGCCATGGGGTCGGTGCCGCAGGCGTTCCTGGTCGACTACGGGCGGCGCGCCAAGCAGGTCGTCGGCGACCGGGCCAAGATCTTCCTGGCCGGCCGCATCCTGGATCTCGCCACCGCCGAGCGGGTGATCGCCGACGGCGCCGCCGACATGGTGGCGATGGTGCGAGCCCACATGGCCGACCCGTTCCTGATCGCCAAGACGCTCGAGGGCCGGGAGAGCGAGGTGGTCCGGTGCGTGGGTGCCAACGAGTGTCTCGCCACCGGGTTCCGGGGCCGGCGGATGCACTGCGTGATGAACCCGGCGGTCGGCAGGGAGCGACTTTGGGGGGAGGGGACGCTGCAGCCCGCCCCGGTGGCCAAGCGGATCGCCGTGGTCGGTGCGGGCCCGGCCGGTCTGCGTGTGGCCGGCGTGGCGGCCCGGCGTGGCCACCGCGTCACGCTGTTCGAGGAGAACACCGACGTGGGCGGGCATCTGGACCTGTTGAAACGCCTGCCCACCCGCGGCGACTGGCAGAAGATGATCGACAACCTGATGATGGTCGTCGAGGCCAACGGTGTGGAGGTGCGGATCGGCGCCGCTGCCACGGCGGGGGACATCGGCGGCGGCCGGTTCGATGAGATCGTCTGCGCCACGGGTTCGGTCTGGGATCGCAGCGGGTTCTCCGGCGGGCGGGCCGACCGCGCCGGAATCCCCGGAGCCGAGGCACCGAGCGTCCTGGACGTCGCCACCGCCGTGCGCCGGGCGCTCGACGATCCGACCGCGCTGGGGCGCAAGGTCATCATCCTCGACGACTGCGGCGCCTACCTGCCGCTCGGGCTGGCGGAGGTCCTCGGTGGAGCGGGCGTCGACGTGGAGGTCGTCAGCCGCTTCGCCGTCATCGGGCAACACTTGGTGGAGACGCTGGAACTGCCGTGGATGCTGCCGCGGCTGGCCACCGCCGCAGTGACGCTCACACCGAACCACTTCGTGGAGGAGATTCGCGACCGGCAGGTCGAGGTGTACACCACCTGGAACCGCCGGACCCGCCTCGTGGACGACGTCGACGCGGTGGTCCTGGCGATGATGCGCAATCCTCGCGACGAGCTCTACTGCGAACTGCGCGCCAGCG
Organism: bacterium; assembly: GCA_026708055.1. Classification (NCBI taxonomy): domain Bacteria; species bacterium. The sequence continues at coordinate 16,520 of JAPOVS010000034.1, forward strand.
GGGATGTCTCCGTGCACCGCATCGGCGACGCCGTCTCGCCGCGCACCACCTCCGACGCCACCTACGAGGGCGAGAAGCTCGGCAGAGAGCTCTGAGATGTCCGACCGCGCCCGATCCCGCAGTCGCCTCGGCCGAACCGCCACGACCGGAGTCGGTGATGGCACCCGCGGGTTCAGTTGATATGGCCGGACTCGAACTGATCTGGCGGCCGCTGCAGATCGGCGCCACCACGGTCAAGCACCGCATCATGGTCGCGCCGCACGGGCAGGCCTACGGCGAGAACCACGCGCCGGGCGACCGCATGATCGCCTACTTCGCCGAGCGGGCCAGGGGAGGCGCAGCGCTTGTGGGCGTCGAGGCGACCTCCGCCAGCCGGCATCTCAGCGGCGCCCAACCCGGCGGGGCCACCTCGGGCTGGCGGCTCACCGCCTACGAGCGACGCACGATCCCCGCCTACGCGCGGCTTGCAGAGGCGGTGCATGCCCACGAGTGCGGGATCTTCGTGCAGCTCAGCACCGGCGGCGTCAACGACGTCGGGCGGGCTTGGACCGACAACTGGCACCCGGTGCGGGGCCCGTCGCGGGTGCCGTCGCCGATCATGAACGAGACACCGGTCGCTCTCGGCAAGGCCGACATCGACGAACTGACCGGCGACTACGGCCAGTCGGCCGCCAACCTTCACGAGGCCGGCATCGACGGCGTGGAGATCCACGCCGCCCACGGCTACCTCGGCATGCAGTTCATCAGCCCCGCCTTCAACAAGCGCACCGATGCCTACGGCGGGTCGGTGGCCAACCGCTGCCGCTTCTCCATCGAAGTAGCCGAGGCGATCCGCCGCCGTGTCGGGGACGCCATCACCGTGGGGTTGCGGCTGTCCTTCGACGAGTTCATCGGCGACGCCGGCGTGACCCCCGAACTGGCGGAGGAGTGCCTCGAGGTCCTGGCCGCCACCGGTCTCTTCGACTACTTCAGCATCTCGTGCGGGAGTTGGTACTCGCTGCACCGCACGGTCCCGCCGATGGGCTCGGCCCCCGAGGCGTTCCTGGCGCCGTACGCCAAGCGCGCCAAAGCGGTGGTGGGTGACCGGGCCAAGGTGTTCGTGGCGGGTCGGGTGCTGGACCTGGCCACCGCCGAGCGGGTGATCGCCGACGGTGCCGCCGACATGGTGGCGATGGTGCGCGCCCACCTCGCCGACCCGTTCCTGGTGACCAAGACGAGGGAGGGCCGCGAGCGGGAGATCGTGCGCTGCGCCGGGACGAACGAGTGCATGGCCGCGCCCGCCAAGGGACGTCAGGTCACCTGCGTCGTCAACCCGGCCACCGGCCGCGAGCGCGACTGGGGCGAGGGCACACTCCGTCCGGCCACCGAGCCGAAACGGATCACCGTCGTGGGCGGCGGACCGGCCGGGATGCGCGTGGCAGGGGTTGCCGCCAGGCGCGGCCACGAGGTCACGCTCATCGAGCGCGGACCGAGGCTCGGTGGCCATCTGGACCTGCTGCGGCGGCTGCCCACCCGGGGCAACTGGCAGGTGGTCGTCGACGATCTGGCGACTGTGCTCGACATGAATGGCGTCGAGGTCCGCCTCGGCCAGACGGCAACGGCCGAGGGGCTGGTCGCCGCAGCGCCCGACGCGGTCGTCTGCGCCACCGGTTCGACGTGGGATCGCACGGGATTCTCAGCCGCCCGCCCCGATCGGGAGACGATGCCGGGAGCCGACGGGGACCGCGTGCTGGACGTCGCAACCGCGACCCTGGCCGCACTCGACTCCCCCGAGGCACTGGGCGCCAAGGTCCTGATCCTCGACGACACCGGCACGTACCTGCCGCTGGGGTTGGCGGAGGTCCTGGGCGAGGGGGGCGTCGAGGTCGAGGTCCTCAGCCGGTTCCCCGTCATCGGCGAGTTGGTGGCGGGCACCCAGGACCTCCCCTGGCTGCTGCCACGCCTGGCGAAGCTCGACGTCCGTCTCTCACCCAACCACTTCATCGAGTCCATCGACGGACGCCGCGTCGACGTCTACGAGACCCTCACCCGCCGGCCGCGGCACGTTGCCGGCGTCGACACGGTCGTGCTCTCGATGATGCGCAGCCCGCAGGACGCCGTGTTCCGGGAACTGAGCGACACCGGTCCGATCCCCACCTACTGCATCGGCGACGCCGTGGCCCCACGCTCGGTTGCCGAGGCCATCTACGAGGGCGAGAAACTCGGCCGCGCCCTATAGGTTGGCGGATGGATCGAAACGCTATGTGCAGTCCGTACGAATTGCCCGATTTGCGCGTCGGTGACCGGCAGGAGCCCGACCCGCTGGAGCGCTACTCCTGGCCGGAGTTGCGAGAGCTGATCTACGGCGGCGACGGGCCCTGATGCTCGAGATTGACACCCGCATCGCCAAGTGCGGAGTGCCGGATCGCTAGGAGCCAGCTTTCCGCCTGAACCACTCGGAGGCGTCGATCCCGGCGCGGGACGCTGCCGATGTGAGTCCCTGGACGGCTTGGGATGCCAGTTCAGGCCGTAGTCGGGTGACCGCTCGGTACTCGGTCGCTCGGCGCTCGGCGTCATCGACGGATGTGAAGCGCCAGTCCGAGGGTTGGCCGTGGGCGACCACTGCGCCGGCACAAGTCGGCTTGAACTTAGGCATGGCAAGTTTGTGCGGAGCCGTGTCGAACCGAATGCGGACCAGTGTGTTCTCCGGGGAGCGAATCACGGCTTCCGGGTTTTGCTCGTCCGGACGGAGTCGCAGCATCGGAAAGGCGCGGCAACCTTTGAGTCGAACGCTGTCGCACAGAGGCTGTATGCACAGCCAGTAGCTGCCGGACTCATCGCGAAGGACCACGCCGAGTTCGAGCCGTGGCGCTTTCTGGCCGAAGTCACTGGAACTCATCATGACGGCGAGTGTCTCGCTTGAGGCCTCACCATTACCGAACGCGGCCGTCAGATCATCGACCGCCTTGGTTACCGCCGAGTCGCCCAAACCGATTCCCGGCAGGCCACTGACGATTGCCTCTCGCGCCAATAGCTCGTCAGCAAGGGCCTTCACGTCCGACGAGACGCTTTCCGACCGCCTCAGCCGCTCTGCAAGTTCGCTTGGACTCCCGCCGCTCGTTGTCCGCGTCAGTGACTCAGCCACAGAATCGATGGTCCAGACGTCACCCACGAGCGCGTCGTGCAGTGCTCGCTCGAGGTCGCCGGCGAGCAGGCGGATGAACTGGGGTCCGGCGTCGTCGGCTTGCGGCAGCAGAGCTCGGTGCACGAGCCCTCCGGCGTCCAGATCGGACCCGAAGTTCGTAAGAATCCTCGGAGTGGAGTCGCGCACTGCGTTGACGCCGCGAAAAACGAACTGAGGCATGAGCCCCCCGACGATCATCTCAAGGTCGTCTCGTATCCGCGCCGGAAGATCGCTATATGGGGCAGTCCTCCAATCCTCGCCGCCGACCAACGTGATTCCCGGCTTCCCGAAGACGAGCACGACCGTGTTCTCGCATCGCAGTACGAAGTCGTGAGTCTCCTCGAAGTCCGTTTCCTCCGTGAGGCGGTCGACGATGGCACTCAGCCGTGGCGCTCCGGTGAAGATGACGACGACTGTCAGACGACCCTTGTTCGCCTCGGCGACTTCGGAGATCATCCCGATTGTCCTGGTGTCGTCTCCGAACAGCAGCCAGTCGAGTATCAGCAGGTCGGCAATTTGAGCACCCTGACGAGCCAGAGCCATGAGATCGGACTCACTATCGTGTGGCTGGAGGACACCGCACACGATTCCCTCGGCGATGAACGCATTGACAAGCTCCGCTGGGTGGACCGGTGTTGCGTCATCAGCCGGAGGGGAAACGAGGCCGGGCTGCGGCTCGACGGGGAGGCCAGCTGTCTCGTCGGCGCCGAGTTCCTCCAGCGGGCTGTGGTAGCCCTGCACGCGATCGTCTATGACCAGCGCTGTGCGGAAGTATTCGCTGATTGCGGTCATCGGCGCCTCTCTCGCTCCTTAATTCTTGGACGGATCAGGAACTCCGTGCCGCCATCGCGGTCGCCGAGGTGGATCGACCACCCGGCACGTTCGAGGACCTGGCTCGCAATTGCCAGACCGAGGCCGCTTCCGCCGGGCTTGGTGGTGAAGCCGAAGTCGAACACCCGGTCGGCTATGTCCGCCGTAATCCCGGGACCGCTGTCTCGGTAGACGAGCGTGTCGCCGCGCTTGTCGAGTTCAATGACCTGGGTCGATCCGGCCGAGTCTCGCTGGATCCAGTACAGGCTGTTGTCGACCAGGTTGATGAACACCGGATAGAAGGTGGAGGTGTAGCCCTCGAGTCTGGCGGCTTGAAACTCCCGGCTCGGACGGATCTCGACGCCCACGTCCGCCAAGCGGTCTCGGAATAGCTCGTCGAGGTAGCGCGAGATGTCGCTTCCCTTGATGGTCGTCGGGGTGCGCCGCAGCCGCCGCTGCATTGGCGTGAGCAGCGTGAGATAACTCTCGAGATGGTCGATGTCTCGTCGCAGGTCTTCGTAGAGTCTGACGAGTTGCGGGTTCTTCTTCGCCCACGCCCCAACTCTTCGCACGTCGCTGCGGATACTGGAGATGGTGGCCTGGAACTCGTGGTCGACGACGGCCAGAGCCATGCCGAGTTGCACGAGTTCCAATTGCGCGTCCGCTTGGGCGCGTAGTTCGACGATCTCGGCGTCTGCGGCGGCGGCGAGTTCGGTGGGATCGGGTGCCCCGCTGCTGAAGACGAGCCTGCTCGATTGGACGAGGTTGACGACCCGTATGAGCGCTCTCCTGGATTCGGTTGCCAACGCGTCCACTGCCTGCTCGAACCGGGCCTGATCCTGGATCCATCCGCTGCTGGTCGAGGTAGTTGGCACGGCTATGGCGTCGAGTTGCCTGTTGAAGTCCTCGCGGAGTCCCGCCAGAGTGGCGCGCACGGCGGTGGCCAGTCCCGCCAATGCGCTACCGGCCTCTCCTTGGGCTTCGCTGACTCGGCTCCTCGCCTGCGAGATGCGGCCCTCGACGAACTCGCGCCGTTCCCTCTCGTCCGCTTCGAGGGCGGCCAGCCGCTTCTCGGTGGTCGCGACCAGGTCGTCGACGGTCTCCAAGGCCGGCCGGACGTACGATCTCTCGATCTCCTCGATGCCGCGTTCGAGGGTCGTCATGTCCCGGCGCATCGGCTCGGTCGGAGCGAAGCCCTCGGGCTCGTCGAATTCCAACGACATTGTGAGTTGACGTAGTGCCCACCTCGCAGCGGCAACACGCTGAGAGGCGGGTTGAAGTCGGTCACAAGTGTCGAGTTCCGCCGCGAGCGTCTGCACGATCCCCGCCGTCTCCTGTTGGAAGTTGGTCTCGTTGAGGTACTGCACCCCGCCAGCAAGCTGGGCGCGCAGTCTTCGCCGTCCCTCCCTGGCTCGCTTATCGCGTTCCTTGCGTAGTGCATCCTCCCTCGCGAGCCGCTGCCGGCCCTTCTCGTAGGCCCCGACCCGAGGGCTCTCGGCCCGGAAGAACGTTGCCGCGAGTTCCACGAAGAGGTTGATAAGTAGACCCCTGAAGTCCGAGTATGCGCGACCCTGGGTGAATCCCTCCCTACCCGCCTTCTCTTGCAGGGTGTTGTTGTGTTCGGTCGACAGACTGACGGCACCGAACATCCGCCTGTAGGAGAAGTAGTAGTAGCCAGCACCCAGCGTTCGCCGTTCCTCGATTTCCAGATAGTCCACGTCGGGGCGGCCATACGGCTGGACGCGGATGCCGTCCATGTAGACGTAGAGGCCGCCGAGTTGGCGAAGCCGGGTTGTCATCGTCGCGAACGCGTCCGGTTCGAGTCGCGATTCACTTCGTTCGCCCTGAACGACTCCGAGTTCGAACGCGAAGCACCCGCATCGTGGCCGCAACGGTTTCGGACACGGGATGTCGACGTCGGTTGGTTCTTCGTCGAAGATCCGGATCGTTCCCAGGAAATTGCCGTTCTCGTCGAATTCGCCGAGGACGTGGTGATCTGCTGACTCGAAGTCGGACGTGCCGAAGAAGTCGCCGGGCTGCAGGAGGCTCTCGTCGTCGCCGCCGTAGCGGTGATCGACGAAGTCGACCGAGAACTCGGGCGTGGTCGGGCTCCCGAGCCACACGTCGGTGAAGCCGTGCAGCGTCCTTTCCAATGACGAGGCGTCCTCTGCTCGTGGGCTCTCGAGTTCGGGGGGTAGGTCCTCGGACACCGGGGAGATGAGGAACACCGTGCCGCTCGTCCTGATCGGTTCCAGATCGGGCAGTGCCCGGTAGGGATCGTCAGGTATGGCGTCGAGGGCCGCCAGGATCTCGTCCATCCGGTGTGACCACGAGGCCGAGGTGTCCAGCGCACGGAAGTTCGCGACGGCCTCCGCGATCGGTGTCTTCAGCTGGCCCACGTCAGCCGCAGTGAGGTCGCCGGAGTCCAACTCGACGAGCCCGACGGGCACCTCATCCAGGTCCACACGCGGCAGCTCGAACATCTTCCAGCTGACGAGCGCGGCGACCGCGGGATGACCGTCCCGCTTGGATACGACGAGCACCTGGCTGCCGAGAGCGCCGATGGCGAGACGCCCGATGCCCTTCTCGCCGAGTTGGACCCTCGGCCGCATTCCCGGCGGTGCCGACGTCGAGCCGCGTTCCAACTTCGACTCGGTGGCGATGGTGAGCCAGTGCTTCTCGAAGGTCTCCCGATCCATGCCGACGCCGTCGTCGCTCACGACGAGCACGTTGTGGGATCGGAAGAAGTCCGCGATCGCAACGGTGGCATACGCGTCGTAGGAGTTCTTGAAGAGTTCGCTCAGCGCGGTCGGCAGGCTCGCGATCTGCTGCCTCCCGAGCATGTCAACCGCCCGCGCTCGGGCACGGAAGCGAGTCATGCTGCGGCGTGCATCAGCGGCCCCGAGACGGAAGCGCCGGGAGAGTCCTCGTCCCTGGAGTCGTCCTCGGCCACACGTCGGGCCTGTGCGACGTGCTCCACTAGGTGCCGCCCGAAGTGCCGCGCGAGGACGACCGGTACCGCATTGCCGATCTGCCTGGCCTGGGAGGTCAGGCTTCCGGCGAACTCGAATGAGGTGGGGAAGGTCTGTAGTCGCGCTGCCTCCCGAGCGCTGAGTGCCCGATCCTGGGATGGGTGGCCGAAGCGCCCGTTGCTGTAGCTGATGCACCTCGTGGTCAGCGCCGGTGCCGGCTTGTCCCAGTTGAGTCGGCCGTATACGTCGGTGTGACCTTTGAAGCCGTCTCGATGGCAGTCGGACCAGAGTCGTGCTGGCCAGTCCCGGCGGTCGCCGCCCTCCGGCGTCGCCCGGATCCGCTCGAGGTTCAACTTCGAGAGCCTCATGGATCGATGGCTGCTGATGTCGGACTCCCTCTGCCCGGCCGTGATCGGAGGAAGCGAACCGATCCACTCCCTCACCGTCGAGTGCGAGCATCCGGCTGCCGGGCCGTGAGAGGGACCCGGCAGATCGATCGGTCCGAGGCGGCTGGCCACGAGCACGAGCCGGCGTCTCGTCTGGGGCACGCCGTAGTCGGCACTGCAGACGGTGCCGTAGCTCACGTGGTGCGTCCTGCCCAACTCCTCCACGAAGTCGGCGAACGGACCCTCCGAAGCTGATACCCGCTGCATTCCGGGCACGTTCTCCACGAAGATCAACTCGGGGTTGAGGGCCGTCACGAACCGGAGGAACTCGATCAGCAGGAACGATCGGCTGTCTTCGGCCAACGGCTGCTGCCGGTGTCCGGCGAACGGCTGGCACGGGGCGCACCCCGCGAAGAGCATGACCGATTCCGATGCCGGCTGCAGCAACTCGCCCACGTCGGCGACGCGTACTTCACGGATGTCTTGCTCGATGACAGGTGTGGCCGGGAAGTTCATCCGGAAGGTCGTCACCGCGTCGCGATCCCAGTCGACTGCCAGCATCGGGGAGATGCCCGCGTCGGCGAATCCACGCGTCGTGCCTCCACAGCCGGAGAAGAAGTCCGCGAGGGCGATATCGACGCTCATTTCGGGTGCCTCGGTGGTGCTCAGCACGGAAGTTCGCCCCTTGTCATCACGGCCTGCCAAGCTACTTCACCAGATGGGTGTGACATCACGCGCTGCATGGACCCGAGCGGCTGGAACCCCGTGCCCAGCGGTGCCGAGAGGCCAACGATGGTGCTCACCGCTGGAGTTCCAGTCGGCGCCGAGTGTGCGCCACCTGCACGCGGTCGGCAGCGGTTGCAATCTCGTGCTCCCACAGGCGCAGGGACTCCCAGCCGTGCTCTCGGAGGAGGCGATCGGTGTCCGCGTCGCGTGTACGGTTCATCTCGATCTTGTCCCGCCACCACTGCGAGTTGGTCATCGGCCATGTCGCATGTGTCGGGCAGCCGTGCCAGAAGCAGCCATCCACGAAGACAGCGAGCCGGATCCCGACGAACGCGATGTCGATTGACCTCTGGGGGTTACCTGGAACCGGGTATCCCACTCGATAGCGCATGCCGCGGCGATGGAGTGCGCGTCGAAGCACCAACTCGGGCTCAGTGTCGCGGGTGCGCTGCCGCGACATCCGTGACGAGGCGGGTGCTCTGGTGCGACTGTCGATCACTGCGACAGAGGCAGCGTAGCCGGAGCCGGGGCAGTGTTCCGTCGGGTGCGCGGCCTGCCGGGGAGTCGCATGCACCGGGAAGACCCCTCGATCGAGTGCCGTCGCCAGTCGCTCTCGGCTCGGCCCGACGGCGTTCGCTAGTTTCTAGGGCTTGTGAGGACGCAACTCGCCAGGACGAGACGTTGCGTTGCTTCCGGGTGCCGTCTCGGCAGTGCGATCCTGTCATTATTGCCGAGATCTCCGCGTTAGATCAGAAGTCATCGGGGTGATCAGCGTGGGTGGAGATGTAATCAATAATCACGCTGGGTTCATCTGGTCTGTGGCGGACTTGCTTCGGGGTGTGTACAAGCAGTCGGAGTACGGGCGGGTGATCCTGCCGTTGACGGTGCTGCGTCGGTTGGACTGCGTCTTGGAGCCGACGAAGGCCGACGTGCTGGAGTTGGTCGAGGAACTGCCGGTCTCGCTGCAGAACCGGGATCCGCTGCTGAAGCAGGCGGCGGGGCAGTCGTTCTTCAACACGTCGCGGCACACGTTTGCGACGCTGCTGGGTGATCCGGACAACGTCGCGGGGAACCTGCGCAATTACATCGCGGGGTTCTCGGAGTCGGCTCGGGACATCGTCGACAAGTTCAAGTTTGACGTGCAGATCGACCGGCTTGACGACCGCAACCTGCTGTATCTGGTGGTGTCTAAGTTCGCCGACATCGATCTGAGTCCCGAGACGGTGTCGAATCTGGAGATGGGGTACCTGTACGAGGAGTTGATCCGCAAGTTCTCCGAACTGTCGAACGAGACTGCGGGCGAGCACTTCACGCCGCGCGAGGTGATCCGGCTGATGGTGAACCTGCTGTTCGTCGACGACGACGAACTGCTGACCAGGCCCGGCGTCGTGAAGACCCTGCTCGACCCGGCGTGCGGCACCGGCGGGATGCTCTCGGTCGCCGAAGACCACCTCCGCTGGCTCAACCCGCAGGCCAGTCTGAAGGTGTTCGGCCAAGAGTTGAACGACGAGACCTACGCCACCTGCCGCGCCGACATGCTGATCAAGGGTCAGGAGGCCGCCAACATTCGCTTCGGCAACTGCTTCGACGATGACCAGCACCAGGGCGAACGGTTCGACTACCTGCTGGCCAACCCGCCGTTCGGGGTGGAGTGGAAGATGGTGGCCGACATGGTTCGGGACGAGCATGCTCTCCAGGGCTTCGCGGGCCGCTTCGGTGCCGGTCTGCCCCGCATCAACGACGGCAGCTTCCTGTTCCTGCAGCACATGATCTCGAAGATGAAGCGGCCCGAAGAAGGCGGCGCCCGGCTGGCGATCGTGTTCAACGGCTCCCCGCTATTCACTGGCGGGGCCGGATCCGGCGAGTCGGAGATCCGACGCTGGATCATCGAGAACGACTGGCTCGAAGCCGTCGTCGCTCTGCCAGATCAACTCTTCTACAACACCGGCATCTCCACCTACTTCTGGATCATCACCAATCGCAAGGCTTCCAAGCGCCGGGGCAAGGTTCAACTCATCGACGCTCGCGAAAGCTTCACCAAGATGCGCAAGAGCCTCGGCGAGAAGCGGAAGGAGATCTCCGACGCGCAGATCGACGAGATCACCCACCTTTACGGAGCCTTCGAGGAGAGCGCGCAGGTCAAGATCTTACCCAACGAGTCATTCGGGTTCCTGCGTATCACCGTCGAACGCCCTCTACGCCTCCGCTGGGAGATCACTGACGACACGCTCGCCGCCGTCAAGGACAACGGGAAGCTCGCAAGGATCGGCGCGGAACAGCGGGAGGCCCTACTCAAGAAATTCCGAGCCTGCCACGGCGCGGCCCGCACCAGCGAAAAGGCTGCCCGAGAACTCGCCGAAGAAGTGCTGCTATCAGCAGGTATAGACAAGACCGCGGCGCGCGTCAAAGCTGTCATGGGCAGTCTCGCCATCCGAGATCCCGAAGCTCCGATTCTCATGGACCGCGCTGGCGATCCTCAACCCGACCTTGATCTGCGAGACTACGAGAACGTCCCGCTGCCCAAAGTCAGCGTGACCTTCGAAGCTGATCCGACCGCCCGACTTGACACGGTCGAATACCACACGGCTGTCGACGACTACATGGCCTGCGAAGTCATACCCTACGTTACGGATGGATGGTACGAATCCACCAAGACAAAGATCGGCTATGGAATCCCCCTCACCAAATATTTCTACAATCAGATTGTACTTCGCTCCCTAGTTGAAATCGACGCAGAGATGGTTGCGCTGGTCGAGCGCTTGCGACAACGACACGCATCGTTAGGTTCCGAGACGCTGCAGCAAACGAAAAACAAGACGAGAGCAGTACGCCTAAAGAATGTTGCAGATATTCGCGTTAGCAATGTTGACAAGAAGACTGTTGAAGGCGAGCTGCCTGTCCGCCTAATGAACTATACGGAGGTCTACTATGGCGACCGGCTAGTTCCGGAGTTAGACTTGATGAACGCGACCGCCAGCAAGAGCCAATTGAAGTCATTTCGCCTCATACCTGGTGACGTTATCATTACAAAGGATTCGGAGACACCTGATGATATCGGAGTCGCCGCATATGTTGAGAGATCATCGGACAATCTCGTGTGTGGGTATCACCTAGCTATTATCCGTCCGAACCCGGATCTTATCGATGGCAGATACCTCTATTGGTCGATGTGTTCTGCCGATGTAGCTCGACAGCTGTCGTCTAGTGCAACTGGGATTACGCGGTTCGGGCTTCGAATTGATGCAATTGCGGACGTAGAGATTGAGATCCCATCACTGACAGTACAGCGCGAGATTGCGGATCACCTCGATGCGCAGACGACTCGAATCGATGCCTCTATCGATGAATTGCAGACACAAATCGAACTCTCGCGCGAATACCGGCATGTACTAATCACAGATGCGATAGCTGGCGAACCGCCGAGCGCGAGTGATCCGGGATGAATTCAACTAGTGAGGTGGCGTTCGAGGAGCACGTCGCGTTCTGGCTCGTCTCACATGGCGGCTATCGTCGGGTGAAGGTCGGCAACGTGGGGGTTGGGCCGCGGGACTTCGATGCTGAGGCGGGCGTCGATACTGCTGATCTGTTCGAGTTCATCGGGGCCACGCAGGGGCGCGAGTGGGGTCGGCTTGTGGATTCGGCGTACGGGGGTGACCCGGACGGGGCGCAGGCGGGATTCGTACAGCGGCTCGCGTCGGAGTTGGATCGGCGGGGGACGGTGGACGTGCTGCGTCGCGGCGTGGTGGATCGCAACTTCAAGATCCGGTTGGCGTTCTTCAAGCCCGCCCATGGGCTGACGCCGGAGTTGGCGCAGCGCTACGAGGCGAACGTGCTGTCGGTGACCCGGCAGTTGCCGTTCGATCCGTCGAGTGCGCGGACTGTTGATCTGGGGCTGTTCGTGAACGGGATTCCGGTGGCGACGGCTGAGTTGAAGAATCCGCTGACGGGCCAGACCGTCGAGAACGCCATTGCCCAGTACCGAACCGACCGTCCAGACACGAATAGGACGCTGGGCCGGCTGGGGATGGTGCACTTCGCGGTCGATCCGTTCTTGGTGGCGATGACCACGCGTCTCGCCGGCAGGCAGACTCGGTTCCTGCCGTTCAATCGGGGCCACAATCTCGGCGCGGGGAACCCGCCGAACCCCGGTGGGCATGCCACTGCCTATCTGTGGGAGCAGGTGTGGTCTCGGGATGCGTGGATGGACATCCTGGGCCGGTTCATCCATGTGGAGAAGCCGTCGAAGGGGTCCAAGGCTCGCCCGGAGGTGATCTTCCCGCGGTTCCACCAGTGGGACGCGGTACGGCGGTTGGAGGCCGACGCCAAGCAGCGGGGGACGGGCCGGAGTTGTCTGGTGCAGCACTCGGCAGGGTCGGGCAAGTCGAACTCGATCGCTTGGTTGGCGCACCGGCTGTCGTCGCTGCACACCGACGACGACGTGAAGGTGTTCGACAAGGTGGTGGTGATCACCGACCGTGTGATTCTCGACAGGCAACTGCAGGACACCATCGGCCAGTTCGAGCACGCCGTCGGCGTGGTGCAGCGCATCGACGAGGACTCCGCGCAGCTCGCCGCGGCGCTGGCCGGGGAGCAGGCCCGCATCATCGTGACGACGCTGCAGAAGTTCCCGTTCATCTTCGACAAGATCGAGTCGTTGCCTGACCGCAGCTACGCGGTGATCGTGGACGAAGCGCACTCGTCGCAGACCGGCGAGGCGGCCACCGAGTTGCGCCGGGTGCTGGGCACCGCCGAGCCGGACATCGACCCCGACGCCGAGACGACCGACGCGGAGACGCTGCTGGCCGCGGCGGTGGCGGCGCGGGGCCACCAGCCCAACCTGTCGTTCTTCGCGTTCACCGCCACGCCCAAGGGCCGCACCCTGGAACTGTTCGGCGAAGTCGGCGCCAGCGGCAGGCACGAGCCGTTCCACCTGTATCCCATGCGCCAGGCCATCGAGGAAGGGTTCATCGAGGACGTGCTGGCCCGCTACGTGACCTACAACCAATACGTCCACCTGGAGAAGACGATCCTGGAGGACCCGGCCTACGACACCGCCAAGGCCCGCAGCGCGCTGGCCAAGTACGTGGCCTTCCACCCCGAGAACCTGGCGCAGAAGGCCGAGATCATCGTGGAGCACTTCCGCACGAAGATCGCGGGTCAGATCGGCGGGCAGGCCAAGGCGATGGTGGTGTGCTCGTCGCGGCCTCACGCTGTGCGGATGTGGGAGGCGCTGCGCCGCTACGCCGCCGACTTGGGCTACGGGCTGGGGGTGTTGGTGGCGTTCTCGGGGGAGGTGGAGGGCCTGACCGAGACGAAGGCCAACGGCTTCGGTGAGTCGCAGACCGCCGAACGCTTCGACACCGGCGACTGGCAGATCATGGTGGTGGCCGAGAAGTTCCAGACCGGCTTCGACCAGCCGAAGCTGGCGGCCATGTACGTCGACAAGACCCTCACCGGCCTCGCTGCGGTGCAGACCCTGTCGAGGCTCAACCGCACCCACCCCGACAAGTCCGGCACCTTCGTGCTGGACTTCGTCAACGACGCCGACGCCATCGGCGAGGCGTTCGCCGTGTACCACGGCAAGACCGTGGCGCCGCCCACCGACCCGAACCTGCTGTTCGACACCCGCCGCGGCCTCGATGCCTTCGGCGTGCTCGACACCGGCGAGACGGCGCGGACCGCCGCGCTGGTGCTCGGCGACGGCAACCACGCGCAGGTCCACGCTGCGCTGCAACCCGCCGTCGACCGCTTCGACGGACTCGACGAGGACGACCAGGAGGTGTTCCGGGACGCGCTGGCGCGGTTCGTGCGCGTCTACAGCTTCCTTTCGCTGGTGGTGCCGTTCCGCAACGCCGACCTCGAACGCGACTACCTGTACTGCCGGGCGCTGGCCGCGCTGATCCGGGGCCGCCCGCCCGGCCAGGGCATCGACCTGGGCTCGGAGGTGGAACTCACCCACCTGCGCCACGAACTGACCTTCGAGGGCTCCGTCGGGCTGCCCGCCGGCGAGGGCGAGGTCAGCACCATCTACTCCGGCACCGGGCCGCAGACCGATCCCGAACAGGAACCCCTGTCGCAGATCATCGCCCGCATAAACGAGCGCTTCGGCACCGACTGGACCGACGAGGACCGCCTCGTGTTCGAGGCCGCCGCCGGCGACCTTGTCGACGACGCCGAGATCCAGAACCAGGCCCTCAACAACGACGAGGCCACGTTCCGGGACCACGTCTTCCCCGAGCGCTACCAGAAAGCGCTGCTGTCACGCGGCGACCGCAACAGGCAGCTCGTCTACGACTACCTCGACAGCGCCGACCTGCAGGCCGAGATCGTCGCCATCTTCGCCGCGAGCGTGCAGCAACGAGCCATCGTCGCCCGCCAGCGGACCTGCCCCATCGGCGACCTCCTCGGCACCGACCGCGAGTCGCAGTTCCTCGAGTACAAGTCCACGCTGCGCTGGGACATCAACCGTCAGAGCAAGGGTGGCGCTCCTGAGGACGCGGCCATCAAGACTGTCGCCGGCTTCGCCAACTCCGAATTCGGCGGCACCCTCCTCGTCGGCGTCGCCGACGACGGCACCGTCTGTGGCCTTGAAGACGACTACGCCACCTTCTCTGAGCGCGGCCAGAAGGGGGACCAAGACCTCTGGGGCCAGCACCTCCAGAACCTCATCCGCAGCCGCCTCGGCGACTCCGCCCTCGCGCTCGTCACCTGGCAATTCCACACCATCAACGGCGACCAACTGGCCCGCATCAGCATCGGCCCCGCCAACCACCCCGTCCACGAACGCACGGGCGAACAGCGGATCCTCTGGCACCGAACCCCCACATCCACCATCGCCGTCACCGACCCCCAAGAACAAGACCGAATCATCGCCCGCCGCTGGCCGGCGTGACCAGGACGCGGGTTCTCCGTCGCACAGCGGGGGTCACCGCGTCGGCTGTATCGGGGGTCACCCCGGCGACTCCGTTCCTCCATCATCTCGGTGACGGTGCGCATCTCCTGGCGGTCTTCGCCGTCGGATTCCAGTGCCTCGACCTCGGTGGCGAGCGCTCGGTTCTCCCGGGGCCAGCTGCCGGTCATTGGTCTCCGCCCAGCGCGCCCGCCGGGGTCCAGAGGGCGTCGAGGGGGAGGAGGGTGAGGCGGTCGCCGAGGCTGAGGCGGTGGGGCCCCGTGTGCAGCACGAAGCCGTGGACGAAGTCGGCACCGATGCGGTCGAGTCGGTCTCGCAGCCAGGCGAGCCACCGGAAGGCGTCGGGTCCCGGTGAGATGGCCGCCTTCACCTCGATGGCGACGATGCGCCCGTCGGGCCGTTCGAGAATGAGATCGATCTCAGGCCCGTTACGGTCGCGGAAGTGGTGGAGTCGTGCGCCGCTTTCGTCCCAGGTGAGTTGCTTGGCGATCTCGTTGGCGGCGAACGTTTCGACGAGTTGCCCGACGGACGTGTCGGTGGGGCGCGCCAGGGCGGCGGGGTCCTTGTTGGCGAGCGTCGCCGCGAGGCCGCTGTCGCTGAGGTAGAGCTTGGCGGCTCTGGCTGCCTTGTTGGACAGGTTGCGTGACCACCGGGGGACGTGGTGTACGAGGAAGACGGTTTCGAGCCAGGCGAGGTAGGTGGCCACGGTCCGAGCGTCGAGACCGACTCCGCGGGCGAGGCGGGCGATGTTCAGTTCTTGGCCGGTGAGTGCCGCCACAGCGCTCAGCGCGGGCGCGATGGCGTCGGCGCGCCGGATGTCGGCCAACTCCACGATGTCCCGCCGGGCGACGGTGTCGACGTAGTCGCGATGCCAGCGGCGGCGCTGGGCGGGGGAGAGTTCCCTGGTGGTGGGATAGCCCCCGGCGCAGATCAGTTCCAGGTACCGGTCGCGGGTGTGCGCGCCCGGCGGTCCGGCTCGGAGAGCGTCGGGATTCTCGAAAGCCAGGCGGGTGAAGGTCTCGGGGCCGCCCCGGGCGAGTTCGCCCTGCGAGAAGGGCCACAACTCGAGGATGCCGACTCGCCCGGCGAGTGACTCCGACAGGGTGGGCACGGTCAGGAAGTTCGTCGAACCGGTGATGAGGAACCGCCCCGGTACCGGATCGAGGTCGACCGCCATCTTGATGGCCCTGACGAGCGGGTCGCCTGCTCGCTGAATCTCGTCGATCACGAGCGGAAGGGGTTGAGCGACGAAACCGACAGGGTCGTTGCGGGCCGCGTTGAGCAGTGCCGGGTCGTCGAGGGTGACGAACGTGCCGCCGATCCGCTCGGAGGTGAGACGCGCCAGGGTCGTCTTGCCTGCCTGGCGGGGACCGTGGATCAGCGTGACACGGGAGGCTCCGAGCACGGCGTCCAGTGAGATCGAAGCATGCCGGGGCAGCAGGGACGTGGACATCCCTCCCAAGGCTAATGTAGGAATTGTCGGGCTGCTAATGTATGAATCGTCGGATAGTTGACGCGTGATTCGTCGGCGATCTCAGACGCGAATGGTCAGGCTAAGCGGCACCGCCGAGCCGGTCGAATGTTGGCGGGGAGTGACGCCGACGAGGAGAGCCCCGGCCGTTTGCTTCCTTTGCGAAATGGCAGTACTGCCTCTTTTGCATCTTTTGCAAAATGATCAGTTTGGGCTGTCGCCTGAACGACGAGACCGGGCGAGACGCTGAGACCGGGCGAGACGAGACAAGATCGGGGAGTCGGCAGTGGCGATCGTGCGGCATCCGAACCCGTTCCACCCGACTTTCGGTCGTCCGCCGCACACCCTGGCGGGTCGGGACGAGGCCATGCGTCGCTGCCGTGCCGCCATGTCCGCCGGCCCTGACCATCCGGACTACTCCATGCTGCTCAAGGGCCCTCGCGGTTCTCGAGGCGATGAGCGCCTTCGACACCCCGGAGATCAAGCTCAGCGACCTCGCGCGGGCCACCGGCAGGACGTCGAACTATCTCAGCGTCTACATCGAGCGTCTCCGCGGGGCCGGGGTGATCGACCGGCCCGCGCGGGGACGTGTGCGGTTCACGCATACGACGATGCGCGGCTGGCTTCACCGGCAGCGCGTCGAGCGCGGCGCAGCGGTGGGCGGCTTCGGCCCCCCGGAGACGACCACCACCGTCAAGGAACGCATCATCGCCACCTGCCGCGCCAACCCCGAGGCCACCCACGCCGCCATCGCGGCGCGCCTCGGCACCAGCCCGGACTACGTGGGCCGCGTCCGCCGAGCCGACAGCGCTCCGTCACGCAGATCTTCTGGCACCGAGCCCCCATCCCCACCTCCAACATCGCTGTCGACCTCCAAGAACAAGACCGAATCATCGCCCGCCGCCGGCCAGCGTGACCCGCGTGCGAATAAGCGCGGAGAAACGAAAAGAAGCGCAGAAACGAAGAGGAACGAATAGACGAACTGGAGCGAAGCGATGAGCCGGTAGCATGTTTGCCGTGGCCGGGCTGTCTGTGAAGAACCCGTTCTCGCCTTCGTTCGGGACGACTCCTCCGCTGCTGGCGGGCCGCGACGGGGTGATCGAGCGGTTCGTCGAAGCGGTCGCGACCGGTCCGACGCATCCCGACTACACGTTGCTCGTGACCGGCGACCGCGGCACGGGCAAGACAGCGGTGCTGAACGCGCTGGAGGCGGTCGCCGCCGAGCGGGGCTGGCTGACCATTACGGCAGCCGCGTCGTCGGAGTCGCTGTCGAGCAGGATCACCGGCGAAGCCGAACGCTGTATTCGGAGCCTGTCCGGGGGGCGACGACGCGCTCGGCTGGCGTCGGTCAGCGCCCTCGGCGTCGGCGTGGGATGGGAGACCGACAGCGGCGACTCGGGAGGCGAGCCCAGCCTGCTTACGCTGCTGGAGCGGTTGGGCGACATGCTCACGGAGCGCGGCAAAGGGCTGCTGCTCACAGTCGACGAGATGCACGACGTGTCCCGCGACGAGGTCCGCAACGTCGCCGCCGCGGTGCAGATAGTCACCCGCCGGCGGCTCAGGCCGCTGGCGTTCGCAGCCGCCGCGCTTCCGCTGATCGAGCACACGCACCTTGCGGACCCCAACATGACGTTCCTGCAACGATGCGCCCGGGCGCCGCTCGGCCCGCTCACACCCGCAGAGACCCGCCGCGCGCTGCACGAGCCGATCACTCGCAACGGCAGAGCCATCGACCAAGACGCCCTCGCGGAGGCGGTGGACGCCACGCTCGGCTACCCCTACATGATCCAGCTCGTCGGCTTCCACGCGTGGCGCGGACAGGAGGCAGCCGAGGCGCCGATCAGTCTCACCAATGTCCGAGCCGGGATCCTGGAAGCAGAGCAGACCATGGTGGACCAGATCGCAGGACCGGTCTGGAACCGCCTCTCAACCATGGACAAGCGATTCCTGGTGGCGATGCTCGCTGACCCCGACGATTCGGCGCTCGCCGACGTCGCAGCCAGACTGGGGCGCTCACTCCAGTACGCCCGCACCTACCGGAGGCGCCTCGCCGCGGCGGGGGCGCTGAGCCCGGCATCCAAGGGCCGCGTCCGCTTCCGCGACAACGCACTCAGACGCCGCGCCGCAAACGCCGCCCGCGACGACCCTGCCCTGTCATAGGAGACTGCCCAGCTGGACTCCAGAGCCGGGAATGCGTTGAGGGGTCCAGAGGGTGTCGAGGCCGACTCCGCGTGCGAGGCTGCCGATGTTCAGTTCTTGGCCGGTGAGCGCCGCCACAGCGTTCAGCACGGGCGCGACGGCGTCGGCGCGCTGGATATCGGCTCCCTAATGTAGGAATCGTCGGACAACTAATGTCGGAATCGTCGGAAGCCTGACGTGTGATTCGTCGGCGATTTCAGGCGTGAATCGTCGGCATGGTCTCAGGCTGGCTCCGCGGTGCTGCCGACGTTGCAGAAGGTGGCGGCCCAGTGGCCGGGGCCGACCTCACGTAGGGGCGGGTTCTCCGAGGCGCAGCGGGGGTCGCCGCGGTAGTTGCAGCGGCTGTAGAAGAAGCAGCCCTCCGGTAGCTGGGTGGGGCTGGGGATGTCGCCGGTCAGCGCGATGTGTGGCGGCTGCTCGGTGGGGTCCGCCGGCAGCGCCGCCGACAGGAGGGCTTCGGTGTAGGGGTGGCGCGGGGTGTCCAGTACGGCGGCCTTCGGGCCGGTCTCCACCACCTGGCCGAGGTACATGACGGCCACACGGTCGGAGAAGTAGTCGACCGTGCCGATGTCGTGGGAGATGAACAGGTAGGCCAGGCCCAGATCCCGCTGCAGGTTCGCCAGCAACTCCAGGATGCCGGCCTGCACCGACAGGTCGAGGGACGACGTGGGCTCGTCGAGGACCACGAACTTGGGGCCCGTGACGATGGCCCGCGCCACGCCGACGCGTTGCTGCTGGCCGCCGCTGAGTTCGCGGGGCCGGCGCTCGTAGAGGCCCGGGTCCAGGATCACACGCCGCATGGTGTCGGTGACGCGCTCGCGGCGCTCGGTGGGAGTCAGGGAGGGCTCGTGGATGACCAGCGGCTCCTCGATGATCCGCCCGACGCTCATCAGCGGGTCGAGGGACTGGAAGGGCTCCTGGAACACGATGGTCATGTTCCGCCGGGCGGCCTGCAGCGTCTTGCGGTCCAGTCCGTCCAACTGCATTCCGTCCACGGTGACGTGGCCTTCGTCGGGCTGGATGAGGCCCAGCGCCAGGCGGCCCACGGTGGACTTTCCCGAGCCGCTCTCGCCGATGAGCGCCAGCGTCTCGCCCGCTTCGATGTGCAGGTCCACGCCGTTGACGGCGTGCACCTCGCTGCGGCCTCGCCGGAACGTCTTGCGGACCTCGCTGAGCGTGACGAGGGCCATCACGCACTCACCGTGGCACGGCCGGACCGCGCTGGACTCGCCGGCAGGTCCGACCCGATACCTCGACGCACATGGATTCCGGCCTCCGCCGGAGTGTCGGGGGAGGTGGCCCGCAGCATCATGTCGGCGTCTCGGAGGTCGGGGACGGCGCGGCGACGCTCGTGGGCGCCGCGGGCAGGCGGATCCCGGTGCCCTTGTCGTAGTGGACCGCCGCCCAGTGTTCCGGTCCGACCTCCCGGAGGCCGGGTGCCTCGGTGGCGCAGCGCGGGTCGGAGCGGTACTGGCAGCGGTCGTAGTAGAAGCAGCCCGGCGGCAACTCCAGCAGCGTCGGCACCGTGCCCTGGGCACCCACCAGGCGTTCGCCGCGCCGGGGCACCGCGGCCAGCAGCGCCTCGGTGTAGGGGTGGGCGGGCTCGGTCAACACCCGCCGCACCGGACCCGATTCGACGACTTGCCCGGCGTACATGACCAGGACGCGGCTGCAGTACTGCGCCACGACGCCGACGTCGTGGGTGACGAGCAGCATCGAGCGCCCCTCGGTCTCGGCCAAGTCGCGGATCAGGTCCAGGATCTGGCGCTGGATGGTCAGGTCGAGACCGGTCGTCGGCTCGTCGGCCACGACAAGCCGGGGGTTCAGGACCATGGCCAGGGCGATCACGACCCGCTGCGCCATGCCCCCGCTCAGCTCGTGGGCGTAGCCCCGCAGGACGCGTTCGGGATCGGCGATGCCGACGGCATCCAGCATGTCGAGCGCCGTGCTGCGGATCTCGCCGCGCCGGCCGCGGCGATGCGCCCGGACGACGTTGGCGAACTGGCGCTCGATCCGCAGCACAGGGTTGAGCGCCCCGAACGGGTTCTGCGGGACGAACCCGATGCGCGCCCCCCTGATCCGGCGGAGTTGCCCTGGCGGGAGTCCGACGAGGTCGGTCCCCTCGAGGCGGACCGACCCCCCGGTGACGCGCCCCGGCGACTTCAACAAGCCGATGACCGCCCGCACGGTGGCGGACTTGCCGCAGCCCGTCTCGCCCACGAGACCCACCGTCTCGCCCTCGCCGACGGCGAACGACACGCCGTTGACGGCGTGCACCGTGCGGCGCCGGCTTCGGAACTGGACGTGGAGGTCGCTCACCTCCAGCAGCGGGGGAGCGGCGCCCGGCTCGGCCTGCACGGACCGCCCCGGCGCCGTCCCTTCCGGCCGGCGGGGAGCAGCCTGAGCCGGCGCCCGGGGCGACGCCTCCGGCGGCGGGCAAGTCCCGCCCCGCGCTGCTGGCACGGGGCCCTGCCGGGACAGGGAGGGCGCGGCGCTCATTCCTCGGCCCGCCCGATGAGGCGGGTCACGCCGTCGGCCACCATGTTGAAGGCGACGATCGTTGTGAACACCATCGCGCCGGGGAAGAACGACACCCACCACTGGCCGGTGGCGATGTTCTGCGACCCCACCCTGATCATGACGCCCCAGGAGGCGTCGGGAGGCGTGATGCCGATGCCCAGGAAGCTCAACCCGGCGATCACGATGATGGCGTGGGCGGCGGCCAGCGACGCCTGGGCCAGCACGATGCCCATCGTGTTGGGCATCACGTGGCGCAGCATCACCCGGCTGCGGCTGGCGCCGATGGCCGTCGCCGCCTCGATGAAGCGGCTCTCCCGCAGCACCAGCGCCTCGCTGCGCACCAGGCGGATGAAGCGCGGCACGTTCACCAGGGCGATGGCGAAGATGATGTTGCGCAGGGTGTTGCCGGTGAGCGCCACGATGGCGAACGCCAGCACCAGCAGGGGGAACGACTGGAACATGTCCAGGCCGCGCATGATCCGCTCCGACCAGCGGGACTTGTTGGAGGCAACCAGACCCACCGGGATGCCCACGGCGATCGACAGCAGCGTGCCGGCGAGGGCGATCGGCAGGTCCAGGCGTGCCGAGGCGAACACCCGTGAGAACACGTCGAAGCCGAAGCGGTCGGTCCCGAACCAGAACTCGCCGTCGGGGGACTGCAGCGTGCTCTCGGGGTTCGGCTGGATCGGGTCGTGGGGGAGGGGCGCGAAGAACCCGGCGAGGAGGATCAGCAGGATCACCACGAACCCGATCGTGAGTCCCTTGTGCGAGTGTGCGCCGCGCCCGGCGGCGCGCAGGGCGCGGCGGGGGGCGCTGTCGCTCCCCGATGTGCCCGCGACCCTCGACGAGGCCCGGCGCAGGGCGAGGAGCGCCCTACTCATCGGACACCGGTCCTCTCAGTGGCCGTGCCGGCGAGCACCCGGCCCACTCCGGGGGGCGCCCACGATGGGCGATGAGGCGGCCCGCCCGACTCGCCTCGCTACTCATAGGACACCCTCGGATCCAGCGCCACGACGATCAGGTCCAGGAGCAGGTAGACGAGCAGGGTCAGCAGGCCCACCACCAGGATGAAACCCTGGATTGCGGGCACGTCCAGCTTCAGCATCGCGTCGATGGCCCACTGGCCGAGGCCGCCCCAGGCGAACACCGTCTCGACGATGGCGGCGCCGCCGAACAGCGCGGCGAACAGGATGCCGATGTAGGTGACGACGGGGGTGCGGGCCTCGCGGAAGGCGTAACCCACCACCCGCAGCTCCGACAGCCCGCATGCCCGGGCGAACTCCACCTGGTCGGAGTTCAGCGCCCGCGACAGCACCGCTCTGGTGGTCTTGGCGAAGTGCGACGAGTAGAACAGCGCCAGCGTCACCACCGGCAGCATGGCGTGGTGGAGGGCCGTCTTCAGCAGCCCCCAGTCGCGGGCGATGAGGGTGTCGAGGATCACCGCGCCCGTGACCCGTTCCGGCGGGCGGTCCAGCAGGCCGATGCGTCCCACCGGTGCCGGAGCCCAGCCGATGATGTAGAAGATCACGTAGATCAGCAGCAGGCCCATGAAGAAGTCGGGGATCGACTGGGTGATCGTGACGCTGGTTCTCGAGAGGGTGTCGGGCCAGCGGCGGCGGAAATAGGCGCTGAGCGTGCCCAGCAGGCTGCCGTAGAGCACCGCACCGAGCAGTCCGAGGACCACCAGTTCGAGTGTGTCCGGGAAGCGCTGGGTGATCTCGTCCCAGATGGGCAGCTTGGTGAAGAACGACGTCCCCAGGCTCCGCTCGGTGAACAATTCCCGGATGTAGGCGGCGTAGCGCTCCGGGAGCGGCTTGTCGGTGCCCAACTCGGCGCGGATCTCGGCGACCTGCTCCTCCGCGGCGAGGTCACCGGCGATCACCAGCGCCGGATCGCCCGGCGTCAGGTTGACCAGCCCGAACGCCAGCGTGATGACGATGAACACCGCGACGGGGATGAAGAGCAGGCGCTTCGCTATCGCTCCCGTTCGGTATCTCACGTGCCGCTCACCGCTGGGAATGTGTCGAGTCTCTAATGGCGGACCCGGTCGGATCTGCTGGGCCATGGATTCCGGTCTGCGCCGGAACGACGCGCGAGAGGATCAGCAGCATCGGCCGGCAGTCTCGTGGATTGACCGGGGCACCGCGGGCGGCTCTCGCTGGGCCGCCCGCGGTCGTTCCGTCCGGCGACGGTCGGATCAGTTCTTGGCGAGTTCCTCCGGGATGATCCGGCGGAAGATGTCCATGCGGAACGACTCGACGTCGGGCCCGAGCGAGATCGGGTTCACGAGTTCGATGAGCGGCACCCAGGGCACCTCGTCGATGAGGATCTGGTGCGCCTCGAGCACCATGGCGTCGCGGTCGGGTCCGTACTGGGTGAACGCCATCAGGTCGATGAGTTCGTCGATGCGGGGGTTGTTGTAGCCGTGGGCGTTCTCGAACGCCTTGGCCGAGTGGTGCACCAGCAGCCAGGCGAACTGCGGGTCGCTGATCCCCGGCGTCTGCGAGGAGAGCCAGGCCTGCAGCGCACCCTCCTGCAGCTTCGTCTGGAAGTCGGCGGAGGACGCCATGACCTCGATGCTCATGTCGACTCCGACCTCCGCCAGCTGGGCCTTCATGAGGACCGCGATGTCCTCGGAGAACGGCCCGGGACGGACCGGGTTGATCGTCATCGTGAACGCCAGACCGTCGCCGTAGCCGGCCTCGGCGAGCAGCGCCCGCGCCCGCTCCGGGTCGTAGGTCGCCGGATCGCCCGGTGGGGGCGGCTGGGGAACCTCGCTCAGCACCTGGTAGAGCGCCGCCTTGGCCGAGCCCTGCATCGGACCCTGCACCAGGGCCTCCCGGTCGATCGCCGAGGAGATCGCTTGACGCACCCGCACGTCGGCGAACGGCTCGAAGCTCGAGTTCAGCACCAGCGGCACCGTGGTGTTGCCCTTCGCGGCGATGGCCTGCAGGTCGCCGCCGAGGCCGGCGAACTGTGCCAGCGTCAGCTTGTCGGCGAAGTCCACCTCGCCGGCCTGCAGGAGTTGCAGCCGGCCCGCTGCTTCGGGGATGGCCCGCACGACGATCAGATCGATGTCGGGTGCGGTGCCCCACCAGTTGGGGTTCGGCACGAGGCGCAACTCCTCGCCCGGCGTGATCGACTCGAGCATGTACGAGCCGAAGCTCGCCGAGTTGGTGGACAGCCACCCGGCGCCCCACGGGTCGTCGTCAGTGGCGTGCGAGAGCACCTCGACGCTGTCGAGCGGACCCATGTGGTGGTAGGTGAGAACGGCCAGGGAGTACGGGTTGTTCGTGTCGAGCACCACCAGGTCGAAGGTGCGGTCGTCGATGACCCTGATCGGCTCCTCGAGGTTGATGCCGCCGCCCCAGCTCAGGAGGAAGCGGCCGACGCCGTCATTGGCGATGATGCGATCGAACGACCAGCGCACGTCCTCGGAGGTGATGGTGTTGCCGTACGGGCTCACGGCGTCGTCGCGCAGCACGAAGCGGTAGCCGTCGGAGATCGGGGTGACGGATTCCGCCACGTACGGCTCGACGTCCGCCGGGCTCGGCCAAGTGGTGGCACCCGGGTCCGGCTTCACGTATTGCAGGAGAGTCCCCGCGAACATCGGATTGAGTTCGGTGCTGGGCTTGCCCTCCGTCACGGCCGGGTCGGCGTTGGAGGCCACCGCCGCCACGGCCATGACGAAGACCTCGGGTTCGTCGGCCGGCTCCGGCGGCGGCGGTGGCGGCTCGGGTGGCGGGGGTGGAGGCTGTGCGGCTGCGGCTTCCGCCTCCGCTGCCGCCCGCTCGGCGACCGCCCGCGCCTCTTCCGCCTCGGCTTGGGCGGATGCGGCTTCCGCCTGGGCTGCGGCCGCCTCGGCTTGGGCAGCGGCCGCCTCGGCCTGGGCGGCCGCTGCGGCCTCCTGCGCCTCCGCCAGCGCAGCCTCCGCGGCCGCCACGGCGTCCTGATTGCCTGCGGCGGTGGCCTGGGCCAGCCCGGCCGCCGCTATCGCCTCCTCGGCGAGCGCTGCTGCCGCCTCGGCGGCCGCGGCAGCGGCGTTGGCGGCGGCGGCCGCCGCCGAGGCCTCGGCCCCGGCCGCGGTGGCCTCGGCCCGCGCCGCAGACGCCTCGGCGTTCGCGCTCGAGACGTCGGCGTTGGCGCCGTCGAGGATCGGGCTGTCGTCGTCGCTCGCGCACGCCGCCGCCAAGAGCAGCAGCGCGCCCAGCGCCAGCGATGCACCGAAGAGCCGTGAAGAGATCATGGTGAAGCCTCCTAGGGGATTGCCAGATCTTGCGGGTAGAGGAAGCCGGTCGGGTTGGGCCGCGCTCCTTCGAGGTCGTCGCGGAACACCCAGGGAATCACCGTCTCCACCAGCGGCACGAACGGGAACTCCGTGGCCAGGATTCTCTGTACCTCAGCGATGAACTCGTCGCGGGCCGCTCCGGGAAGCTCGGCGAGTATCTGGCTCGACAACTCATCGACACGATCGTTCGTGAAGCCCTCGTATCCCAGCCCGTCGGCTGCGAAACCGTTGGATGTGAACAGCAGCGGGATCGTGTAGGCGGGCTCGCTGAGAATCGGGCGCACCGAGTACAGCCACGCCTCCATCTCGCCGCCGCTTACTGCCGCGTTGAAGTCGGCGGGCGAGGCGATCGTCTCGATCGTGGCGTCGAGGCCCACCTCGCGCAGTTGCGACGCGAGGATGACGGCGACGGCCTCGGCGTGGGGACCGGGCCGTGTCGGGTTGATGGTCAGGGTGAAGGAGAATCCGTCCGAGTAGCCGGCCTCGGCCAGCAACTCCCTGGCGCGATCGGCGTCGTAACCCGCCGCCACGTCGGCCGGCGGCTCGGGCTGGGGGATGGCCGTCGAGAGCGGGTAGCGCCCCGGCGTGCCGAATCCGCCGTATGCGCCGGCAATGAGCGCCTCCCGGTCGATGGCCAGCGAGACAGCCGCCCGCACCCGCGGATCGTCGAAGGGCGGGAAGCGGTTGTTCAGCGACAACTCGTCCAGGTTGGTGTCCCGGGCGTCCTCGTAGGCCAGCGCGTACTCCCCGGTGCCGGCCACGCTGCCGAAGAGATCGAACGTCAGGTCGGCCACGAAGTCCACGCTGCCGCTGCCGATCAGCAGCAGGCGGTTGCCGGAGTCGGGGATGGATCGCATGATGATCCGGTCGATGTCCACCTCGTCGGCGTTCCAGTAGTTGGGGTTCTTGACGAGCCGCAGTTCCTCGCCCGGCGCGAGGCTCTCGACCCGGTAGGGGCCGAAGGTGGCCGAGTTGGAGGCCAGCCATTCGGCGGCCCACGGGTCGTCGTCGGTGGCGTTGGCCTGCGCCTCGACGCTGTCGAGAATGCCGAGCGCGTAGTAGGTCAGCACGGGCACCGTGAGGATGTTGCGGCCCGTGACGTTGAGCGTGAACGTCCGATCGTCGATCACGGTGATGGGCGCTTCCCGGTCGATGCTCGACAAGAACATCAGGAAGCGCGCGATGCCGTCGAGGGCGATCATGCGGTCGAACGACCACGCCACGTCGGCGGACGTCACGGTGTTGCCGTACGGGCTCATCGCCTCGCGCAGCGTGAAGGTGACGCTTCCGTCCTCGTGGACCTCGAACGACTCGGCCAGTTCTCCCATCACGTCGTTCGGGCTGTGCAAACTCAGCCCGGGTGAAGGCTCGTGCGTGTAGCGCACCAGCGTGCTCACGACGCCCTGTGCCGTCACGAGACTGGGCCGTCCCTGGAGGACCGCCGGATCCACGTTCGTCACCAGTCCCGAGAGCGCCATCGTGAGGTTCTTCTCGGCAGGTTCGGGAGGTGGCGGTGGTGGCGGCTCGGGCGCCGGGGGAGGCGGCGCGGCCGCTGCGGACTCGGCCTCGGCGGCCGCCTGCTCGGCGGCGGTCCGCGCCTGCTCCGCTTCGGCCTGCGCGGCGGCGGCTTCGGCCTGCGCCGCCGCCGCTTCCTCCTGGGCGGCCGCTGCCTCGGCCTGGGCGGCTGCGGCCGCTCCCTGGGCGTCCGCCAGGGCGGCTCGGGCCGCCGCGACGGCGTCCTCGTTCCCCTCGGCGGTCGCCCGGGCC